>JBEKPE010000042.1:0-14853 GCA_049521055.1 Bathyarchaeia archaeon | reverse complement strand
GGGAGTGACTGTGCGATTCATAGCGGGTGTCTAAAACCGCTGCCGTTGGGGACATGATTTAGCACGCGTAGCGTCAAAACCCCAGAAATAAGGGGGAGGGGTGGGGTGGCGAAGAGGATGACGGTGCCGGCCAATCCAAGGAACGTTAAGTGTCGATCGAGGTACTCAGTCAATAAGCGTTTAGCGCTTGGCTGCGCCGTCCTGTTGCTTCTAACCTGCATGGTGAGTCAAACATGGCACCCGTCCTATGGCCACTTCAACACAAAAGCCCCAGACACCGACGTCGTGCTGCAATGGCCTATCGCTGGCAGTTACTCAATGAGCTTGGACGTGAAAGTTCTGAAGTCGCCCCTATCGAACGCGGCAATATACTGGGGACAACAGTACCAATTCGCGAATAACGAAACGGGTTACATTACTTTAGGCGTCGGAGGTAACTCTAAGGTTACCAGCTTCGGCATATTTGATGCCATACAAGGAAGTCCCAACAACTCAAGCGGCGTCTGCGACAACGTCATAGGATTCCTAACGACCGGCACCGGTTCGGCATGCTTCATATTCTACAACTGGAATATTGGATACGATTACCGACTCCAAGTTTCGAGAATCTCAGACATAAACGGGAGCGAACAATGGCAAGGGAGCATATACGATTATTCAGCAAACTCTACTTCGATTATTGGCAACATCCTTGTCTCCCCAACTTATGGCCAGTTAGGCACACTCTCATCAACGTGGGACGAATACGCAACCGCCTCGTCCTGTGACACGCCACCCTCAAGCGCAATTATTTCCTCACCCTACTCTCTGAACGCCGCAGGTAACCATGCTCCGAGTAAGGCTGAGGTTACATACGGCAACACAACCTGTCAGGATTCGAACGTGCAATACCTCGGCGGCGGAGCGTATCAGGCAGATGCAGGAAGCAATGTTACACGCACAACGCCCGCAAAGACTTGGTTATGGATGCAAGAGCCAACGCTGACTGCTCAAAGCCAAACATCGCTCCCCGTCCCGGAGTTCACTTCCATTGAACCAGTCTTTCTTGCAGTCGTAATGATTTCCGCCGTTGCGGCCCCCGCCCTAATTCATCGCGCAGACAGCCCGTCACACGACTAGCCCTAGCCTTTTGGCGTGGTAAAAGTACCAATAGAGTAAAATTAGGGCTCGATTCGTCTCGCCTAAATCTGATCAGCATGCACGCGAGAGCAATGGCACTGTTAGTGGTTGCCATATTCCTCATCGGATTCATGGTGCCTTTTCAGGTGGTTGGAGCGGATAGGGCACTCGGTAAACTCGACCCGACCCTGATAGAGCGACTCCAAGGCGTTCAGCAACCAGGTTTACGCGTTCAGGGAAGTTCGGTCTTTGTCTTCGTGCGTCTTAATCCCGGGTATGGCGCAAGTGATGTTGCGAGTTACATGTCTGCGAAGTTTTCGGTTGGGCCTTTTCAATCGCCGCTCGCCATTTATGGATCCGCGAGCATAAGTTCGCTTTTGCCTCTCGCTTCGTCGCCCGCCGTCTCATACATTTTTCCGGACGTGAAGTTGGGCTTCGAGCAAATGAAGCCTGACCCAGAGGTCTACAGTCAACATTTAGCGACCGACATGTTCAAGGTTAGACAGATTATTGGTGCTGATCGGGTAAACCAGCTGGGGATTTCTGGAAAAGGGGTTACAATTGCGGTCGTGGACACGGGTACCGATTTCGCAATACCCGACCTAATGAACGCCGTCGCGAGAAACGACCAAGGCCAGGCGATCTCGTTTGACGCTGATGGCCAAAGCTTCGCAATTACAAACCTCACAGTAACCCGGTTCGGCAATGTACTCGCTACCGCGGGGAAGGTTGTTAGCGTTTGGAACGCCGCGAGCTACGTGAGCACCAACCCTAGTCAGCCGCAAATTCAGAAAGTGAAGCTGCACTACAATTATGTAGCTCCCAATGTGCTCTCGAAATCGGGAAACTATCACTTCGGCATCCTGGATGAGGAAATTTCAGATGTAATCTCTGGTTCGACTGTTGACATCGGGATACCGATAGTTGTGATTGACGCTCATCAAACGGGAGTATATGATACAGTGGTTGCGGATATGTCCACGGCGTACTACAACTTTCTGGTCCAGTATCGAGACAGCCTGAACGCAAACGCTGCACAAACCCTCAATCTCAATCTCACATGGCCTTCCCCTCAACTCGCGTGGAACGATCATGGTTTCGCGGACGAACAACCACACAACGCAACACCCGGAAACGACCTCATATTCTTCGACCCGAACAATACCGGCGTCCCCGTCTTCAGCGCAGGCATACTCGCCTACGGAATCGATCTCGGCGGGTACAGCGGCAAGAATTTCGCCCTACTTCCCCCAATTGACTCCAACGGAAATTTCATCAACGTATACTTCGATTTCGAGAGTCACGGAACGAGCACCGCATCCAACGCCGCATCACGCGGGGTGCTGAAACGTGACATCTACCAAAACGGAACCCTACTTACCTTACCGGGCGTTGCCCCCGCAGCCAAAATCATGGGAGTAAAAGCGCTTTGGCTTGGCGACACAACATTCGCGTGGTATTACGCGGCCGGGTTCGACTGGAACCCCACCGATTTCAGCTTCAAGTACACAGGAAATCATAGGGCCGACATCATAAGCAATAGTTGGGGAGATTCAGATCCGATTCAGGACCTGGGCTCAACCTTTGGCGCGGATCTTGAAAGCCAACTGGCGGACGCCTTAACCATCCCTCACTACCTTGATCCAGCCTACCCTGGCGTCGTGATGCTTATCGCGGGGGGCAACGGCGGATTCGGGTATGGTACGACGGCAGCGCCTGGAGCTGCAACACTCCCCATAACAGTAGGCGCGTCCACGAGTTACGCCTACCGAACTCAGCCTGCCACCCACATAGCACATGAAATTCAGGGCAGCTATGACGAAGTTGTTCCGTGGAGCGCACGGGGCCCAACCTCAATCGGCGAGCCGAAACCGGACGTAGTAGACGTGGGAGCCTTCGGATTCACTGATCAGACAACATTCACGGGCTACGGTAACGGCACCAGTGCTTACACAATATTCGGCGGAACAAGTATGGCCACTCCTGTTACCGCCGGAGCGGTTGCATTGGTTATAGAAGAATACCGAAACACCCACGGAGGGTTGACACCCGCCCCCGACCTCGTAAAGGCCATTCTAGCTAGTAGTGCCACGGATCTCTCATATGATCAGTTTACGCAGGGATCTGGAAGAGTCAACGTTTGGGACGCTGTCGCCGCAGCCTCAGAAGGGCATGATAACCGCTTGCCGACCAGGTTCTATCTATATTCAACCGCCACATGGGATTCGGTTAAGAAACTGCTCGCGAAATCGTGGGCCGTGAATCTGCAAACCCCAATTCCGACCACGAGCAGTGTGTCAGCAAACTGGTACGCGGGAATCATCCAACCCGGAACTTCCGGCAGCGCGACCTTCGACATTCAGAACGCGGAGCAACCATCCGCCCAAGCGTACACCTACACCCTCGTTTCCACAACTACGTCGCGGTACACTGCGAATTCTACGGTAACATGGGTCCAGATACCGAAATCATCGATTCCAACGAACACAGATCTGATGAAAGTTACGCTCGTGTACCACTTTTCAGATTTCGTTAACGCGACGACTTGGGATTACAACAATCTCCTTCTAGCCCAGATCTACGACACGAATTTCGATTCTGCGGGACACATCAGCAGACTCACCAACGGTGCCCCCTACAGTACAACCTCAGAACTAATTGTTGGGAGGCCATTAACGAAGTTTCTAGGGACGCCAGCTGTGAGGATCGTGAAGCAGGGGGCCGCCAAGAAAATCGGGTTCGAATTAGTATTCCGTTACTACCAAAAGTCCCCTTGGAGCTGGATCACTCAACTTTCAACTTCACGCAATTCTCTCAACGCAACGCTAACCGTACCGCAAGGCACCTCCCCCGGCGTCTACGGCGGACTGATCTCAGTCACAGACAACGGAACCGAAACCACGATCCCGGTCTCAGTCGTCGTACCAATCAGAGTAGCAGGAACATACGGATCATCCTCTGCCGAGAAAACTCCCTACACCAACTTCGCAGTCTACGGAGCTTTCGACTGGTCCTGGCGATACGAGGCTGGGGACTGGCGCACCTTCGCCGTCATCGTTCCACCCGGCGTCAACAGCATCAACGTTAAGGTCTCATGGTCTGACGCACAAACCGAAATACAATCCCATCTTACGAGCCCAACCGGATTCTTAGTTGCCTCATCAGAATACCCCACTACCTCATACGCCGGAAGCGGAAAATTCACTTTCCACACAAACACCGGCTCAGACACGACACAGGACATATCTGCATCAGGCCTGCAGCCAGGGGTTTACCTCCTCGTCCTGCACAACGTGCTCTTCGGGGGCACCTTTGCGAGTTATCCTGAGAACTACACCTTGAACGTTGAGTTGGCTTAGTCGTGAGACAGAAAACTCAGCTTCTCTTCATCGCATTAGTCATAATTGTAATCCTTGTCGGCGAAGCAGTAGTTTACCTTCCGTCCCGCTCCTCATCCAGAAGCGTGATGATCGAATCCTACCCCTCAACCACGGCTCTAGTCCAAGCCCTCACAGACGGCCAAATCGACATGGCGCCCATCGATAACATCGCGCCAGCCACGTTGCTGCAGCTGAAGGATAGCTCCAGCTTAAATGTGGTTCCGATCGCAAACTTCGGTTTCACTTACATTGGCCTGAACCTCCGAAACCCACCCCTTAACAACTCAATCTTTCGACGGGCCATGCTCTACGGGTTCGACCGACAGCGCGTGGTAAACCAGGTACTGGCCGGTTATGGGGAAACTCTAAACCCCGGCCTCTTCTCGTCCGCGTACGCGGCCTTGCGCTGGAGGAACGACGCTACTGATTCATACCCTTACAGCCCGGAGAAGGCATCTCAACTTCTTGACAGCATAGGATTCGTTCGATCCTCCGGCGGAATCCGCGAAGATCCGGCCACCGGGCAGCAGCTACGCACCATGTTCATTTATAGCAAGTTGAGCGACCCGCAAGCAGTCGCCGCGGCTAACCTCTTCGCAGCAGACATGCAATCCATTGGTCTCCCGATAGTCAGTTTCCCAGAGAATGACTTCGATTTCTCGGGAATAAACGTGAACTATTACTTCGATCTCTTCATCCAAACCGAAACCGCGGGACCGGCACCCACTTGGCTCTACGATCTTTTCGCGGGAGTAAACGACGTATCCCCAGTACCATATTCAACAAATTTGGTTGGATACCACAACTCAACCTTTAACGAATGCGCAAACCAGTTAATGACGGCATCCGACTCTAATTCTGCCAAAGCGGGCGCGTTAATGTGCCAAGAACAACTCAGCCTTGATGTTCCAGCAATTCCCGTCTACTCTAAGCGCCTGCTCATCGTGACCCAGACGAGTTTTCCACAGCTGTCTCCAATTACGGGAAGCATAGAGGACACTATCGCGGCGACACTCACGAACATGACTGGAGGAAGTCTGGTGCGGATTGGTGAAGTGTCAGGGTTGACTGATTTGAACCCTGCAACCGTTCTCGCACCCGCAGACTCGTTGACACTGAGGCTCATAACTGAACCCCTACTGACGCTTAGTACAGACGGTTCCCCTCAAACTGGGTTGGTCGATCATTGGGAAATGAGCGATAACTCCACAACATTGACGATTGTCACGCACGACGGACTGAAGTTTCAAGATGACAGCCCCATAACAGCGCATGATTTAGCGGAAACTCTCGGTTGGATGATCAGAAATATGGTTCCATCTACGCCACTCTATTCCACCCTGAATAAGATCAAGAGTATTAGTGAAGTGGACAGCCGAACAATCAGCATAGCCTTGCTTGATTCTGATCGCTTCGTCATGGACGAGATCGCGAACGTATTTGCTCTGCCAGCCAAGCTATTGCCAACTGCGAGCGGCCCTCTCGCTTTGTTGTTGTCGGGGGCGCTAGAATCCTCAGGTGCGTTTAGTTTGGTAAAATTCGTTCAAGGTTCAGGGGTTGAATTGCGTTATGGTCAAGATTCAAATTCACCCGGTAGTCGTGAGATCCTTTACGCCGTTCAAGGACAGGAAGTCTTCGGATCGCGAATTGGCGGAAGCCAAGCTCAGGTTCGTTCTCAAGCACTGACCTATCAAGGCGAACCGTTAGATAACGCAACGTTCGCTGTACAAATTTACGATGCGAGTGGAGCCTCTGAGGTAACGATTCAAGGAACATGTCTCGGGTTCGGATTCTATGGAGCAAATTTGAACCTCGATAATCAATCGCTTCCAATTGGAGAGCACAGAGTTACAACACAATTGTATGCACAGGTTCCGTCAGGAGCCGTTATTCAATTCGACGAGCAAAACCTAACAATTCTTCCTCCCCAATTTCTGTTACAAATCATAGTATACCTAGTCGCCATAATCGCGGTCGCAGTTGTGGCATACTACGCATCCCTCAGAAGGGCAAGGCCTCCAACGAGGAGGAGGGTCGCTCAGCGCCGTAGAACGCGCGTTAGGCAGTTGACGTGGAAAGCACCACGGCGCCGTGGAACACGCGTCGGGCAGTTGAGATGGAGAACACCATGGCGCCGTAGAACACGCGTTAGGACGTTGAGAAGGAGAAGGTAGTTCCGAGGGTAATGTGATGGGCGGCGATGAAGCCAGCATTCACTTCTAAAACATACATTGCCTTTACGTTTGGCATGAGGACCGGGCAATTATAGGCTGGGCATGGTTTCAGGTCAGGTTCCGTCCAGAGCACTTGTTTGGCTGAGTTGAACCAGATTATGTCCAGGGGGAACTTCATGCCAATCATCCAAAAGCCCCAGTAATCCTCGTGGTCGAAGACAAATAGCATTCCTTCGTTGCTGGGCAGCGACGGCAACCCGGAGAGGCCACGCTCCTGAGCGGGGAGGGTGGTGGCAAGTTCAACTGTCAAATTAACACCCACTATAACGATTCGCGCTGAAGAATTGTTTGCAGCGAGTTGTACAGTGGGAGCAGAGCCGGTGCCTCTGGTTACCGTGACTTCATAGGAGTTCCCGGTGTGGCCTGAGACTGTGATGGTCAGGTTGTGGCGGCTGTCAGTGAACGTCTGACCCAAGTGCCAAACTGCGTCCTCCAAATCAGAAACGCCCGGGTCACCGTTGATCAGTTGGACCTTCCCGACTGAGAGATTTTCGTTCACAGACGTGATTAGAACGCCGGTGCTTGGAAGTGCGGAGTCGAAACCGATTTGTTTTCTGACTTCAACCAGATAATATTGAGTTGAATTTTGAGAATCGCCAATCGGTACTTTGATTGCGTGGACATTGTTCGAAGGGATCTCGGTTGGGTCCACTAAGATGGTGGAGATTCCGAGCGGGGCTGTTTCTAGCATAGGGCCGCTAATGAAACCGAGTTGAATTTTCGGCCAGGATGTCATGTGAGCAGGAAGTGAACCCGGGGGATCGCCGTTCCAAGATCCCTTATCCATAAGTTCCCATGGACCGAGGATCAGTTTGCCATGGTTCGGACCATTCGTAGTATTGTAGAGGTCTGGCGCGCCCATGTCATGAGCGAACTCGACACACCATACCCCGTTCGGAACGTTTGGCTGTGCTTCTAGTTCGGGTACGATGCTGAATCGGGTTAGATTCTTCGAATTGGCTTCTACAGATGCATCCAGGTATGTTACTGACCATATGTCGTTTGGTATGAGGCTGGTTTCTTGGCCAGCACCGGAGTGTATGAAGACGAAGTAGTCGTAGTTGTTGAAGTTGACATCTTTCTCGGCTAGAGGTACTGTGTCGTTTGCTATTTTCCACGATTGATTTGTTCCGCTGCAGTCAGCGTCGTTGATCGCGTGGCAATCCCGGCCGTAATATGATTCAGGGTGTGGGAGTTTGTACCACCCATAGACATCGCCTTGGATCGTCAACTTTCCATAGGAGATTTCATGATAATAGGCGGGGACGGTTCCGAACCATTCCTGCTTTATTCTATCAATAGTTAGAGTGGGTTTAACATCAGGAAAAGCCACCGCGATAACTAACACCCGAATGACACCGAGAACGGGTGTGATTCTAGGGCCATAGCTGGCGGTTCCGGCCTGCCCAAAGAGTCCGGTAATGGAGGGCGCTAGACCTGCGATGGGCGACGTTGGGGAACTGGTATATTGTGTGAGTTGCAATAATGTGAGGTTCGAGGCTAGGGCTAGAAAAACTAGGGCAACCACCACTCGTCTGTCTATCGCGATCAAAAGCCCGCCGTCCGAAGCTAGGTGCGGGTGTGAGAATTTTCATAAAGTGTTTAGACGCATAGAGAAATGCACGACTAGTCGCGTCAGAGATTTCTGATTAACAGAATTGAAGCAACGCAAATGGGATTCCCGCCTTGTCTTGCTTGTTCAAACGGTGTTGTACCGCTTGGCTCGTCAGCTCGCGTAACGCGTCCGAGGCGATCCAACGTGCAGCTTTGGACGGATGCTCTTGAATCTTGTTTGCAGTTGCAACTGCCGCCTTATTCAGGTCGCTATTGCGTTTTCCTATCCCTCTTAATGCCCAGTTCACAGCTTTTTTGACGAAATTCCTCTCATCATTCGACTGTACACTGATAATTCTGAGAAATCTCTTGAATTGAGCGTCGTCCGCCGTTTTGTCATGAGCCGCTAGCGCGGCCATCAAGGCGAATGCGGCTCGCTTCACGAATTCTTCCTTTCGCGAACTCCATTCAACCACTTTTGTCCTCGCGAGTGCTGTCTTGTCGAATAGGTTGCTACAACATTGGTCGCATACGTCCCACGAATCAAAATCCCCAACCCATCGTTCCATTTGCGACGAGGTAACTTTCTGTGGGTCGTCAATCATGGATGCAAGTATGCGTGCCTCGTGGATTCCAGATCTCCACAGCTGAAGTGCGAGTTCGTGGTTTCTTCCCAACTCCTTCGCAATTCGTCTTAGGTCAGGAATCGAGATGCCGTACGTGTTCTCCGGGTTGATGCCGAAGCGCGCCATGCCAGCCACGTTTTCTTGGTTCGACAAAGACTTCAAACGACTTAGTATCTTGTCTCTATCCACTAGGCGCAACACGATCAGTACCTCATTGGTGACGGGCTATCTTATGGAGGCTTTCGCAGCACGTTTGGGGAAACCTGAAATCATGGTCAGCTTGCTACAGGTTTAGGGCTGCATGTGATCTCGGTGCCAATAAAGGTCGAGGCGGATGGCTGGAAATTCTGGCTGCATCAAGGTAGTTCACGAGTGGGCGTCGTCTTAGTACACGAGATATTCGGCCACGACGAGTATATCGAATCTGTAGCATCGAAGTTAGCAGAGGCAGGCTTCTCGGCCGCTGCTGTTGATCTATACCGCGGTCAGCATGCTTCCAGCCTTGAGGAGGCCTTCAAAATCCGGGCCTCCTTGAAAGAGGAAGACGTGGTCGACGCTCTTCGATCCGGTAGTCGAGTACTGAAAGAGCGGCTTGGTGAAGAGGCGAAGGTTGGGTCGATGGGTTTCTGCATGGGAGGGGGCTTTGCTCTTTTAGGAGCATGCAAGCTTCCCCTAGCGTTCTGCGTTGACTATTACGGAATGATTGAGAAGGCGGATGATGTTGAAGGTGGTACGGGACCGATTCAGCTAATGTTGGCGTCGGAAGACGACCGGGTTACCCCGTGGGCTTATGGAGAACTTCTTCCAGCCTTAACAAAATACAAGAAACGCGTCGATCTCTATTTGTACCCTAATGCACGACATGCGTTTCACCGTCCTGGATGGGAAGGGCATAACGAAGAAGCGGCTAAAGACGCTTGGTCCAAGACGATACATTTCCTTTCCACGTTCAAGTGAGCCTACTATGCGATGGCCGAACAACCGTGAGCCTTAGCTTGTCGCCCAGTATGCTTATCTGAACCTTCGAGCTTTTCGGTTCAAGCATTCGGTGATCGTACTTGGCTAATCAAGTCCACTGCGCGCACATTCTAGTCAAAACGGAAAAGGATGCACACGCCGTGATTGAGCGGCTGGGCAAAGGAGAACGGTTTGCAAACGTCGCCGGTGAGGTTTCAGTCTGCCCATCACGAAAGCATGGCGGTGACCTAGGCACCTTCACTAGGGGACGGATGGTTAAGGAATTTGAACAAGCCGCTTTCGCCCTTCAGAAAGGGCAGACTTCGGCCATCGTGAAAACACAATTCGGATATCACATAATTCGGCGGCTGGAATAGTCCAAGGCTGATTCAGCGATTCGGTCGCGTATCTTTCCGCATGGCAATTGACAGATAATGCCAGGCCCGTGAGTCTGCTCGCCTCTCGTCTCGGGCTATCTTGCGAAGCGTCCGCCTACTGACGGCGCTCCTCGAGTAGTAGATCAGCAACCCGGTAAAGTTGAGCCGTGAATGGTTCTTTCCTACGGGTTCTATTTGGTACAGAAATTCAGAGTGGCGAAAGGGGCCGGATATGTGGACATTCGTCCAAGACAGTTGGGGCTTATTCAGTCTGACAAGTTTCGTTTTCGCTATCATTTTCTTGTTTCCACGAGTTGTTTCTGTTAGAAGTATCGCGTCGTGTGTAAGTTTCCGGATTCTTCGTTTGCCCGTTTCATTCATGAGTGTAAAGTCGTAGGGCTTGTAGTCCGTGCACCACTCGAAAGTTTCTTTCGCGGGCAACGTGAGAGACTGCTTGAAGCCATATCTCACCGAGTATACATGCATGGCAATCATCTATTCCTGGAGCAAATCTTAGCTATTACCATTTTTTCGCACGATTCCTGGGATCTGGCGCCAGGAATTGACTCGGGATATTCGAGCCATTCGCGGAAGCTCTGTGTTCCAGGGCTGCGTGTATAATATTCCGTGCTTGTTGCGTCGCGATGAAAGCTGAGACATGAGTTCAGGGGAATCATCGATGAAGATATCGTAATTCAGTCTCGCTTTATCACTACCGCTGTTGGTTCTGACGAAAGAGTTGAATTGTATACCTTGTTCCTTGAGCCAAGAGTTAGCAGGTGCGACCGTCGCTAGACTCCTGCCGGTGACAATGTCTACCTTGCCAAATGTCAATAGCCGACCGACTTTCTCGGCGATGCTCTCCTCAGTTGGAGGAATCGTTGGCCAATCCAACCAAGCTTGGTCCAAGGTTCGGAAGAACTCATCCTTTGTAATCTTCGCGATCTCCCAGGCCTTCCAGCGAACGAAAGAGGAGACTTCAAAATGGGCAGAGTGACGTTGGTTGATCATTCTGCAAACAGGTACCATCGTATTAGCCAGAACTCCGTCCAAATCAACTGCGATAGAGAGCATCAACGAACCCTCGGCGATCCGCTACTCAGGTCGGCTTCAGGAAACCTGCTGACTTCAACCGCTCTATGGTCAAGCGAAGGCTGTCGGGGGAAATCGAAAGTTCGGATGCGGCTTGCGAGATGGAGATCGTGCCGTTATGTGCTGCGATGTAATCGAGGATCTGTTGGTCTCCGGTTTGGGACGGGATAGCATTTGTGATGGTTTCCGGGGTGGGTTGAGTGGTTCTCTGAGGCGTTCTGCAGTAAGGACACATCTGGACTCCGGGGGGGATCCTGAGGCCGCACGAATTGCAAACCTGCTGCCGAGACGCATATGGGTATTGAAAACTCATTCTTTGATATTGGCCCCTTCTGCCATTATCCAGCAGGTTCCCCACCTTGAATCGTACGTTGCGCTCCAGATTTCGTATAGATGTCAATATGGGTTGGCGAGTTCTCGGGTACCCACAGAATTCGCATCGGTAGCTTCTGCCGTCGTAAGTGAGCGCGTACCCACATCGGGGGCAGCGGCCAAGAGGTTGCAATCCCGCTCGCTCCATGTATGCATGCGATGGGTAATATCAGTTTCATGCCATCGAGGCATGTGTGATCATGAAGTTGCCTTTCTCCGCGCCTTTCGCATTCTATACACTGCATAGCCAATAAGATACGCTGTTGCTATTGCTGCTGAAATTCTAAAGTCGATCAGGACTGTAATTACGAGTACTGCGGCTACTATGATGCTTAACTTGGCTTCGTTATCCGAGATTCCGGCCTCCCGCCAGGCATCAAGGCATCGACTCTAATCTTTTTACTTCTTCGTATGTCTTCGCAAGGAACGCGTCGGCGGTGAGGCCGTAACTCTTTCCAAGCTTTCGAATGGCGTTCTCCACGCCCGTCCCGTGTTGGATCGCCTTCTTTCGTCGCCAAGCAATGTCGTCCGGTACGCCGATCATCTTAGCGACGTTTCGTAGTACCCATTTCCTCGTTACATCGTTGCCTTCCTTCACCTTGAATTCCAATGGAATTGTAAGAGAGAATCGGATTACGTCCGGATCGGCGAAAGGTGTGCGTAGTTCTGTCGGGAACGGGGAGGTCGCCTGATCATCTCTCTCGTAATTTACTTGAGACGATTCAATAACGCTACGGTAAAGTTCCTGCGCAAGGGCTCCACGTCCCTTGTTGTCCAATGTTCTCGCATACTTGTAATAGCCACCGTAGAGTTCGTCGCTACCCTGCCCGCACAACATCACTCCACAGCCGCGTCTCGCAGCAACCATTGCTGCCCAATGCAGGGGAATGGCAACACTCACCTTCATCAAGTTTGGTTCCTCGATGAGCCATACTACGCGACGAACATACTCCTCAAGCGAATCTAGAGCAAATGTTTCCACAGTGACCGGTACTCCGAGTTCTTTGGCGAACTTGTCGACCGTCGTTAGCTCCGGAGAGTTAGGTAGGCCCACACTTACAGCTTCTAGCTCAACGCCGGCTTTCTTCGCCATCGCAGCCGTTAGCGCACTGTCTAACCCGCCTGAGAATGCTACAGCAATCTTTCCGTTGAAATGAGTAACCCGTTTGATTGATTTAGCGACCAAACGGCATAGCACGGTTGAGGCGTGCCCGAGAGTCATCTTCGTCTCTTTCGGGCGTTGGAAATGAACGACCCGCTTCTTAGCGAATCTTCTCTTGGTCAGCGTACATGCAAAACCTGGTGGAATCGGTTCCGGATTTTCTAGGCCAATCCTCCAAAGGGCTTTCCTCTCCGACGCAAATGCTGTGAGGTTGTGGGCGTGTGCGTAGTAAAGGGGTTTCAAACCGTTAATGTCCCTAAACGCATACAACCGGTTTCTTCGAGCGACTAGGCTGGCGAATCCGCCGGTCTGACTCTCGATTCGCTGGATGGCTTTGATGGGGGGAGAGTGCTCGGTTTCACGAAGGACAAATCTAGCGTTTCCCATTGCCCCACGCTCGTAAAACGAACCGTTGAACGCGACCATCGATTTAGTCGAAATTGCCATATCGAGCTTCGATTCGAGGTGTGAAGAACAACCAATCGCAACCGTGGATACTTTCTCACCATTGATTGTCATCGCCTTGTTGTAGGTCCCCCGATGCTTGAGGGCATCGAGCATTGTCTCAACGAGGGAGTAGGTGTTCACGTCGTCACCGGTTGCAATGCCGACGATCGCACCCAAAATCAGCCGCTCACGACGATTACATCGGGAGTTCATATTGTTCTAGATCACAATTAAACGGTATGCAAACGGTTTTATGATCTAACGTCAGGTTGTCTGGGAAGGTTGTCTCTTTGCAAAACCGTTTCGCAATGCTCATCATGATTGTATGTGCCCTGTCGTTTTTGACAGCGGCCGGTAACGCGAACTTCTTCGCCCTAGCTACCCACGTGTTGCAGGTGGAAACGACCACGGCTACAGTCGGAACCAGTTTCTCAACATCTCTATCACAGTCCCAGCAACTCATCAACGGTGCCTTCACAGTACTCTCTACGACCGGAACCAACCTACCCTGCGAATTTTGGACATTCAACTTCACCGGCAATACGGGGCAATACGTTTCGGGGAACTTCACATCAGACAGCCCAGTTGACTTCTACCTCGTCCAAAGCACAGCCTACCAGAACTGGTCGAAGCAAGGAACGTGTGGAAGTGCGACGGAGGCAATTGCGAGCCAACTACTCACCAAGTCATATGCATTCAGCGCCGCTGTTCCAAGTTCCGGTGCGTGGGTCTTTGTGCTCGTTAATTCTTCCAATGCGAGGAATGCCGAAGGGTCCATCGTAGCCTACCTTTCCTCCGGGGGTTATACGATCACTCAACCCTTACTGAATACAATTACTACGACAGTAGCCTCCGGAAACACGATCCCGGCCTCAACGAATATCCCAGGCTTTCCACCCGAGTCCTTACTGACCGGAATCGTAGTTGGGCTCCTTGCTCTGTTGATTTTCAGGCTTCGAAAGCGAGAGTGAGGTTGCGATAGGGATCGTACCCTTAACCGTCTCCTCTCACTGACTCTTGAGTACCGTTTTCCTAGCCTGGAGGCACCGTCGGGCCCGAAGCCGAGTTTTATATTTGAAGCGAATGCTAGATGAGTTTCGGTTTTGCTTTTGCCGATACTGCCGATCGACACGGGCCGGTATGGGAGCGTGGAAATGCGACTCGTGTTCGAAGAAGAAACGAGATTTCAGAAGATGCTTGAGGTCGAAGCTGCCTTGGCGCGGGCTAGGGCTAAGGTTGGTGACATTCCGTCATCGGCCGCAGAAGAGATCGAGCGTCATGCTTCCATGAAATACGTGAAGCTTGAGAGGATTCGCGAGATAGAGAAAGTGACTGAACACGAGACCATGGCGTTAGTCGAGGCGTTAGCGGAGGTTTCGGGAAAAGGGGGCGCCTACGTGCATTTCGGAGCCACTTCCTCGGATGTTCTCGATACCGCTCTAGCATTGCAGATGAAGGAAGGACTTGGAATTGTGGAGCGAAAGCTAGACAATCTCGAAGAGAAACTGATCACTCTTTCACGTAAGTATCGTG
>JBEKPE010000041.1:0-21770 GCA_049521055.1 Bathyarchaeia archaeon | reverse complement strand
ACCTGCTCCTCCTCCAATCTCGTCTGTGGAGCCTGTTCCGGGGAAAAGATGGCGCCCATCCTCGTGGAAGTCTATGTCTAACACTTCACCGTCAGAATAGAAACCGTACATGACCCCGTCCCCATGGTGTGCGTCCACATCCAGGTAGAGGATTCTTTTGAGTCCGTATTTCCTTTTGAGATATGCGATTGAGATGGCAGGGTCGTTGAATATGCAGAAACCTGACGCTCGACCAGGATGAGCATGATGAAGACCACCAGAAATGTTCATGGCATAAGTGACTTCACCCGACATCACCAATTCGACGGCTGTCAAAGACGCACCAGTGGCGAGCGCCGACGCTTGATAACATCCCTTGAAAGCAGGCGTGTCACCATTATCAAGAAAGCCAGTACCCGTTTTATCCGCACGCTCCACGAGATCTAGGTAGTCTTGGTCATGAAAGAGACGAAGTTCTTCATGGCTGGCGACTCGGGGCTCGACCACTTTAACATTCGAAGATTTGAGTAGGCCAGTTGCCTGCATCAATTCATAAGTTAATTTCAGTCTTGTAGGTTTGAGTGGGTGTGTCGGGCCGAAGTCGTAATGTTGGAACGTGTCGCTGTAGACTATGCCGAGTGTTTGTGTCAGAGAATGCCCCTCGACGTGTATGCGTTGTGATGGATCCGTTTGTTATGGATTTGGGTCATACATTCGAACTTGAACTTTCTTCGAATCACCCAAGCTTAAATAATCCATATGTAATATCGATCGATGGTGCAAAAGGTTGCTTAACCCAACAAGTACGTTGAAAGTTTCGCTCACTGAAAAGGCGGCCGAGAAAGTCAAGACTGTGATAGAGAAACAGGGCAAGCAGAATGCAGGATTACGCCTCTATGTTTCAGGCGGAGGCTGCAGCGGCTTTCAATATGGCTTAGCTGTGGACGAGAAGAACGATGGCGACCACGTAATCGACTCACACGGAGTCACCCTATTAATCGACGAACAGAGCGCACAATACATTGACGGGTCTGAGGTTGACTACGTAGAATCAGTAATGGGCGAAGGATTCAAAGTGAACAATCCCAACGCAACCGAGACATGCGGCTGCGGGCACTCGTTTAAACCCAAGTAATTCTCCAGTTTTCTAATGCCGTTTAGAAAACTTCCACGAACTCTTTGTCACTTGCTGCGAGACCCTAGCAGGGCTCTATTGTTGAGGGTGGCTTGGAAGAGATTGCGTATGTCACCCACGTAACCCCTTGGACCTCGCCAGTGATTCGGTTACTAATCACCTCTAACACATCGTACGGAATCCTTGCCCAATCAGCTGTCATTCCATCTGAGGACTTGACAATTCGAATTGTAACGAGGTAGCCTAGTTGTCGATGGTCGCCGAGCACGCCGACAGCCAAATCATCTCCAACTACCGCGAACGCTTGCCAGACCTTGTCGTAAAATCCACTCTTTGATAGCTCATCTTCAACTATAGCGCTGGCATGACGGCAAACCCGGAGCTTATCCTCCGTGACCTCACCGATTACACGGACAGCCAAGCCGGGACCAGGAAATGGGTGCGCGCGTACAATGGAATCAGGTAAGCCCAGTTCCTTCGCGACTTGGCGCACTTCATCCTTGTATAGAGTCCTCAGTGGTT
This sequence comes from Bathyarchaeia archaeon, assembly GCA_049521055.1. Classification (GTDB taxonomy): domain Archaea; phylum Thermoproteota; class Bathyarchaeia; order 40CM-2-53-6; family 40CM-2-53-6; genus FEN-987. The sequence goes on along the minus strand of JBEKPE010000041.1, from coordinate 20,134 downwards.
CCACGATCTTGAATTTCGACCACTCCGGTACTCCCCCAACATTGTGATGGGTTTTGATTCGAGAAGCAGGGCTTCCAGTTCCAGCGCTTTCAATTACGTCGGGATAGAGTGTACCTTGAGCTAACCACTCAAAGGTTCCAAGCTTGGCACTCTCTTCCTCGAAGACCTTGATGAATTCTGCACCCACAACCTTGCGCTTCTCCTCCGGGTCACGAATGCCTTTTAGCTGTTGAAGAAATCGGGTTGACGCATTTACATATTTGACATTCATTCTGAGGCTTTCAGTTAGCATCTTGAAAACCCTCTCCTCTTCGTTCTGTCTCAGAAGACCATGATTGACGAAGATGCACGTGAGTTTGCTCCCTACAGCCTTGTGAACAAGAACTGCAGCAGTTGTGGAGTCAACGCCTCCACTTACAGCACACAAGACATGCTGGTTACCAACTCGCGCTTTGATCCCATCCACTGCAGACTCAACAATAGAATGAGGAGTCCAGTTCCTTTGGCAATTGCTTATTGTGGTAAAGTTCCTGATGATATCGTTTCCATGTTCGGTATGAGAGACTTCAGGATGAAATTGAACGCCGTAAAGTTTCCTACCTCTATCGCGGATCGCCGCAGTCGGACAGTTCTCAGATGTAGCGATGATTTCGAAACCCTTAGGGAGAGTCTCCGCATAGTCGCCATGGCTCATCCACGATACAATTTGTTTCCCTAAACCTCTGAAGAGATCTGTGTCGTCCCTGATCTCTAGCTTGGTTTTTCCATACTCATGCCGCTTTGTCGCCTTGACATGCCCACCTAACATTTGGACCATTACTTGGAGACCATAACAGATCCCAAGAACTGGTACACCTAGATTGAAGATCCCAGGATCGCACTTTGGGGCATCGTCATCATAGACACTTGTTGGGCCCCCGGAAAGAACAATCCCTTTCGCGTTTGTCTCCATCAATTCCTGGGGTTTAGCCGTGAACGGAAATAGGTCCGCATAAACCTCACACTCTCTGATCCGGCGCGTTATCAGATGAGAATATTGGCCGCCGAAATCTAGAACGGCGATTAGTTCTTCGGGCATCGCCAATCAGTTATGATTATGGCTTTGGTTAGATTAACGTTACCGGCCGCACAGAAATGAGTGTTGATGCGAACTATCTTATTCTTTTCAGGCCTTTTGGGTATCTCAGTGCGAGATCCGCGTAAGCGTCCTTGTACTTGCTCCAGAGTAACTTGTCGGAGTCAGAGACGTCCCGAATAACTTTTGCAGGTACTCCAACTGCGACCTTGCCGTCCGGTATCGACTGATTACTAGTTACTACGGCACCCTCTCCAACAATGCTCCAAACGCCCACTAACGCATAGTCGCTTACAACCGCGCCCACTCCAATCACAGCATAATCCTTGATGGTACAGTTGTGAAGCAGCGCTCCATGTCCGATCTGAACATGGTTTCCTACAGAGCATGTCTCGTTGATGCGTGCGTGAAGGACACAATTTTCCTGAATGCTGGTTTTGTTACCAATCATGATGGTCCCGTAATCACCCCTGATTCTGGCACCAGGGCCAATGAAGCATTGTTCGCCGATCCTTACGTCACCCAAAACTTTCGCGTCTTCGTCGACATAAGCATTCGATGCGATCGAAGGCACGCGCCCCTCGAATTCATAGATCGCCATTAAGACCATCCAACACGCGTTTTTACGCGATCAATGCAACATGATGCAACACCCTCTTAACTCTGATCGATTTCAGCCGCATCAGGTGGCAGAGCCCCCAGTGATCGCAAAGGAAACTCTTCTCAGAGTCGTAGAAATCTTCAGTCGCAGAGATGGAATAGGAAAAGCTGATGAGGATTTCAAATTCTGTTCGACGTGTGGGGTTCCAGTTTCACAAACTTACTCGCAGGACGAGTCGGTAACCCACAATGTCGAAACCTGTCGGCTCGTGAACCTTGTTTTGTCGGAATTAGGAGTTAGCCTCGGGCAAACAATTCGAGTGGACATCTATCCTGGGGCGGGACCGTTGAGGGGATTCTATTTCACAGCCGATCCGTATAGCATTCACATCTCTGAAGAGGCTTATTCACAAATGCGCGAATATATCATATTCCACGAGACAAAACATTTGGTGGATTGTCTGACAATTGGGCGAAGCGAGGAAATAACACCAGATCATTTTGCACGCTCACTATGCATTAGGTTTGGGTACAGGTGTCCGCCGGAAAACTCTGTGACGCCTTGGTTTGCTTACGCGTAAGCGTTTACTTTCGCTTCCAACTGGTTCTTTGGAAGCACCCCTACGACACGGTCCACTTCCTTACCTTCCTTCATCACAAGCAAGGTTGGAATTGCCATCACGCCGTATCGTTGGGCTGTCTCGGGATTCTCGTCGACGTTAAGCTTACCGAAAACGACTTTGCCACTGTACTCCTTCGCTAGTTCTTCAACTATCGGAGCGATTGCTCTGCAAGGGGCACACCAGGCCGCCCAGCAATCAACTACTATCAAGGGGTAGTTTTTCACGGTCTGATCGAAGTTTCGATCGCTTACCTCGATCGGCTTCTCAATTTTAGGGGTCGACATTTGATTTTTCAACTCTCGCATTCTTCTTTCTCGGATCTGCTCAAGCTCATCCAAGACCTGGGCCTCGTCCACGAGCGCCTGCGAAAAGTTCCCTCTTGTTATAAAGCTACCCTGCAACTCCCTCAACGGACATCGTCAAATCTCCTCGCTCCGATAATCAAAGGTAGTTCTCGTCAAGCTTAAGAAGTGATGAAAAGCTAAGACATCTTCGCGTTGTGACTGATTTGCCGTTGAACTTTGACTTCAGCGAAGAACAGGAACTTTTCCGCAGAACGGTCCGCGAGTTCGCGAAGAGAGAGATCGCCCCGAAGATTCGAGGCTATGAAAGAAAGGGAGAATTCCCGTGGGACCTCTACAGGAAGATGGGGAATGCCGGGCTTCTGGGCTTGAGGTTTCCAAAGGAGTTCGGCGGGCAAGAAAGCGACGCAGTGACTATGGGTATCCTCGTTGAGGAGGTTGCTCGTGCAGGATGGCAGATTCCGCTCAGTGACATAATGGGAGAGATCCTCTCGCTCCATGGTCCGACGCCGTTGAAGAAAGAGTGGCTTCCGGCAATGGCGAAAGGAGAACGGATGCTTGGGATAGCAAATACGGAGCCGTCAACAGGATCCGATGCAGCTGCGATTACTACCCGTGCAACGAGAAAGGGAGACAACTATGTTCTAAATGGTGAAAAACAGTTCATCACGGGGGTTGACGAATGCGGCGCATATTGCCTCCTAGCAAAGACCGATGCCGAGAAAGGGGCTAGGGGCGTCAGCATGTTCTTCGTTGAGATGAATAGACCCGGGATCGAAAAGTACGATTTCGATGCACTGGGATGGAAACTGTTCTCCTTTGGAGGAATCGTGCTAAAGGACGTGACGATACCTGCAACAAATCTAATCGGCGAAGAGAACCGAGGATTCCACTACGTGATGGAAACTTTCGACCTAATGAGGTCTCTTATCGCTGTTTGGTGTATCGGTTTGACGGAGAGTTCCATAGACGAAGGCATCGAATATGCGAAACAACGAACGGCATTCGGCCGCCCCATAGCAAAATACGAATCCGTTCAGTCCCGCATAGTAGAGGGCTACACTGAACTTGAAGCAGCCCGACTTCTTTCCTACAGAACCTTGTGGCTGAAAGATAAGGGCCACAAGATCACAAAGGATTCAGCGATGATTAAGTGGTATGTGCCCCAGCTGTGCTTTGGAATCGTGAATAATTGCCTTCAGAACCGCGGCGCCATCGGTTACACAACAGAGTGTATGGACGAGTATCGTTTGAGAGAAATTCGCGGAGCAATGATTGGAGACGGAACAACCGATATCAACAAAATAGTCGTAGCGCGAGAGCTCCTTGGCAAAGAGTTCCTGCCATATAGGTAAACCCGTGAGTAAGGACACGAAACTGCTGATCGTATAGGATTGTCGGCTCCGAATTCTCGGCAGCCTAAGCTACCTTAGTCACAGGACTGTGCTTGTGGGACTATTTTCCTTCGCTCACTATCGTCGTTAGCGTCGATCGGATCTTGTCAAGCCTACGCACTTTCCACGTAATGACTTCCTTGAGGCGATCCATTGAGTCCGTTTCGATTTTTGCCACCACATCGTATACTCCATAGACAAAATAGGATTCCTTGACTTCGGGAACTTCCCGGAGACTCTTCAGAATCTCGTTTTCTGAGCCAGCGTCAATATTCATAAAGACGAAAGCCTTTGGCATCGAAATTAACCCTGCTAGGGATAGTGAGGATGACCATTATGAGATTATCCCTAATTTCTGGCCGAATATGTCAGGCGGCTTAAAAGTGGCTTCCCAGATCGATTCAACCTTACTACGGATAGAGGAACTCGTCCGGAGGCGGTCTTCTACGGACCGCAGAATGGGTTACATATGGATGATAGTTCCCTTACTTCCTGCACTGGCAGCTGTCGTTATCGGAGCATCACTGCTTGGCATTTTGGTTTCAATTCTCCCACGGATCAGCAGCATCACTCAGCCTCAAACGGCGCAGAGCGCAATAACGCCAATTGTCGGAGAAATCTTCGCAGTTTACGGGTTAGCGATTGTCATTTTCTACGTCGTTTTACTCATTGGAGCTCTGGCTGTCTATTATATGATCGATCGTCGAAATCGCCATTTTGTAAGGCAACAATTGCTATTCTCAACCCTGCACAGATATCTTGCCGTTAAGGCACCCGATTCCGACAACGTTTCACGACTTGGTCACATTGCAGAGGACTCAGCTTGCGACGAACGTGATCGACCTGCAGGAGTTTGGGCGCTACTCACTCTATTCGTGACACCGATAGTCGGCCTATTGGCAGCATACAACCTAACCCAAGATCTTCATAGACACGAGGACCTTCAATCCGTCTACCAAACCACACTCGCAAATGCTTTCAGCGATGCGAGCATTCAGCCGCCGACCTTTTCTCCTTACAAGTTCCACCGGAGAGAACCGTTTCTGTTCATTATACTTGCAGCAATCACGGCTGGACTTTTTTGGATATATTGGTTTTACGCCCTGCTTAAGGACTATAACGACCATTTCACAGACCAAGCTAAGTTCGAGGATCAAATCCTCAATTCTTTAAGACCACCAGAAGCCACTAAACCATGCGTAGCATGCGGCGCTAGCGTTCCGCGCAACGCAAAGTTTTGCCCGATTTGCGGAAAGGCCCAAACGATCTAGGTGCGATTATGTGCCCCGTGAGCATAGTAAGCCAAACATTCCAGCGAAACCGCCTTCTGATCGTCGCGATTTCGGTCGCTTTCTTTGCGATAATGATCATTGCGGCGTTGGTGACCTATGCCGTACTGCTGACATCGCCAAGTCTGGTGACGGGGTTACAGGGATGGTTGGAGTCAGCGGGAAGTTACATAGCGATTCCGCCGCCCTACACCAATAGTCTCTACCGTCTCATTTTTCTGAATAATATCGGCCATTTTTGGAATCCCATACGACTTTGGGTGTGGATACCATTCATCGGCGCATTCGAGTTGGGATATGAGCTCCTGCTGAACGCCGTCCTGATAGGTGGAGTCGCAGCTTTCGTAGGAATAACAAAAGGTCCCGTCTATACAGCAGCAGGATTAGTCCCACATGGGATTATCGAAATACCTGCGTTCATACTTGAATTCGTTGGGTTCGCAAGATGGCACGTGAGTACGACCCGTGCGTTATACGCAAAGTTAAGCGGCCAGCCCGTTGACCGGCCGCTTCTATTGGAGGAGGTTAAGGATACCGTCACGCTGTCGATATTGTCTGTAGCCTTGTTCGCTGTTGCGGCGTATATTGAGACGTTCATCACGCCTCACTTATTGGGCCGCTAGCGCCCGTCTGCTCAGCTGAACGCGTAAGTCACTTGCACGGTCACTGTCACTTGTAGTGTACCGGATTGTATTGGTGTCTGTGCCTGTGGAGTCGCCGCGAATCGGCTGTAATTCGTGGGTTGGAATTCATATCCCGGTGTAACCGAGATAGGGCCAACAATCGAAACGCCGAGTGTCGTTGCCAGTGCTTTGGCTTGGCCGTCTGCGTCCGTTAAGGCAACCTGTAGCGCTTGCTTCTGCAATGTGGCAAGTGCGGAGCTTGACAGCGTGAACGATACGCCTTGTACTTGGTTCGCTCCCGCGGAGATTGCTTGATCTAGGATTTTGCCTATAGAGGCTAAATCGTTTACAGTTACTTGAATTGAGTTTACGGCAATGTATCCGATGATGGTGGGGGGCACGCTTTGGTTGACGGGATTGGAGTAGGTTGGCGTCAGGGTGTAAGAGACGGTTTGGATTGAATTTTTGTCGATTCCAGCGCTGGTAAGAGCGGCGATCACGTTTGTCATAGCTGCCGCGTTGTCTGAGGTGGCCTGGGTGGCTGTGGCTGCCTGAGTTTGAACGCCCAGGTAAAGTATGGCCTCGTCGGGCGGGGCGGAGACTGTTCCAGTCCCGGTGACCTGAATTGTCTTTGTGGCTGAGTTTGTCAGCGTGGTCGGTGGGGGCCGCGTTAGTGCGACTGCGCTCACCAACACCATTGCGATTATGGCTAGTGCGGTTAGGTAGTATACTCGTCGACCTGAAATTTCGCTCAAATAATCAAACCTCCTTTAGGCCGTGGTATGGTTTGCCAACGCAATAACCCCATGGTTTTGAACAGGCCGTTCACACTTTAGAACAAGGCCCATCCATCGATAGCGTTTAATGAACAGATATATGGTCAAAGCTAAGCGTCTTGGAACATTTTTCGTTCGGGTTTAAGGTTGAAATCTTATCTTGCAACCAGCTCCCTATCGCCCGGACCCGTGATTGGTCGTGTTTAAGGTATTCATTACAAACCGTGTAGTCGATCGAATTTCACGGGACCTCAACCGACCTTTCGAGCGGATTGGGCTTCTAATGGGCACGTTGCAAGATTCGTCTCTCTGGGTTAACGACACTATTCCGGGAGGGACTGAGATTAGTGAAGTATCCTGCGCTTTCCCTCCCCAACGTCTTGCACAGGTGGCAGCTGACATTGTTGAGGGGAGGATCGATGGAAGAATCGTTGGCTGGTACCACTCCCATCCAGGACACGGTTTGTTTCTTTCGCAAACCGATGTAGAAACTCACATGCAATTTTGCCAATTTTCCCCTTACACTGTGTCGCTGGTGGCAGACCCCAAATCTGAAGAGTTTGGAATTTGGATTTTTGAGAATGGAGCAGGAGTTGTGCAATTACCCTCCAGCTATATTCACATCATTTGACCCTTCAAGAAGCACTGTAAAGCCTGGCCGCCATCTTATACACCTTATTTACAGATGAGAGCTTTGAGCCTTGCAGCTTTTTGCTCGTGCCCTTCCATAGATCTGCGAGGATTGCTTTTGGGTAGCCTCTTCGACGGTATTCCAGAATTTGTAGCAGTAAGTCCAATCTGTCAGCGGCGTGAACAATCCTTGATTCTATGGTTTTTTCGGCGTTAAACTCTAACTGAAGTTTGGCATACCGCGTCCTGATTGCGCCTTTCCCAATGCCTTTGATCAAATGTTTCCAGGCAGCTTGTTCTAGTTCACTCTTAATGGAGTGACCTCTTCTGCCAAGATATTCGAGGTATGTTTTGCTTATGTCAAACGTGAGTGTTTCAGGAAGGTCGTGAAGCAACGCTAATCGAAGTACTCGTTCGATGTTGATCTTGCGGCCATTCGCAACTTCAAGGTCGACTAGCAACATGGCGAGGACAGCGGTTGAAAAGGAATGATCGGCGACAGATTCGACGTCTTGAAGGCTGACCCCATGACTGATCCACCCGCTTCTCGGAATCATCTTAATCCTGCTAAGGCTTGAGACGAAATCTAGAAACCTCTTCCCCTCCACAATCCCCTTATTGAAAAGAACAAAAGTTATGACTTTCGGAACCTGAAATGATGCGTTTTCAGAGATTCCAAGAGAAGAAACCACTCGTACATCCTAAATGGTGCCGAAGTACTTCCCACTTCAATCACGAGGAACTGGTAGAACTTGAAGGTAAGTTGATCGCTTAGTTCATTTCATGAATTTCTAGCCGCAGAACATTAGCAAGAGCGGTTTCCCAAGCCCACGTCGCCCTAGCTACCGAAGCGCTACACCAGAAAGGGCTCCAAAGGCACAATGTGAAAACGGCGAGAGGATAACTCGTCTGTTGGGATGCTCTTGTCAAGTCGGTCATCTATCCACCATATGTCATCGCCATCCGTTCCTGCCAACTCATGAATTACTGAAAGCTTCCATTGGCCAACCAAGTTAGTGCGCGGGCAAAATATGGTTCGATCGAAGTGAATACCCAATTGTTTGAGTTGTCGATTCGTGAATTCTGAGTCTGCAATGTCCCTCCCCGTCAAGATGACTACTTTGTCATACTTATCAAATAGGCCAACAAGTTTCATGTTGGCTTTTTGTAGTCTCATCGCGATCTTCTGGAAAAGGCCGGCGAGCAACCAAAAGAATCGACATGGTGAGGGCGAGAGGATCAACGTATCATCAATGTCTATAACCAGTATCTTCAATTCAAGTCAACTTTGATCATTGTAAATAGGTGATGGTGATGCGGCCGAAATTGGTGATAGCTCTCTGCCACGGCCCCCCCCGGTCCCATTACTTTGATCAGCCATTTCTGCAAATTGTCTCTTAGCTAAGAAGATTCTGGGAAATAGAATCGATTGCTTTGCCTTATCCCAACGTCCCAGCTACTCTGCGATATGTCACACGCAATTATCCCATAGCCGCGACGTGCACGCATGTTGGCTCCCTCGACGAGCATTTCAGGTGGGATGGGGAACGATCTCCGAAGAATTGATTACCCATCACGTGTAGCTCTTCGCTGTCGCGGCAGGCGTCTCTCCTTGCGTATTTGCTATGTAATGATGTCAACTGTGAGAACTGGCGGTACCAAAGTCATCTTTGAATTTGCAAGTAGACTTGCCAAGAAAGGTCATGTTGTCGATGTTGTGACAGTTCGATATAGAAATGACCCCGATTGTCAGAGTCATACGTGGTTCAAATTTCCTGAGAACGTCAGGGTTCATTACGCGCCCTTCAACTTGTTTGCTGCTGCCGCCAATCGCTATCTAAAGAAAATCGGACTCCCCCGCTACACTATCAGATATGCGAATCGACTGGCCAGAGAGATCCCAGAATCCGACATTGTAGTCGCCACTTATTGTATGACAGCATTTGCTGTAACTCATGCAGGAATAGGTACAGGCGTCTATTACACACAACATTATGCACCACTCGTCCTTGAGAATCGGGGTATGAAAAAAATTGCCGAGGGAACGTACAGCCTTCCTCTGAGGAAGATCGCGAATTGCTCTTGGTTAAAGTCCAAGCTAGAAGGTTATAACGACCCAATTACGGTCATATACCCTGCGATAGATCAAGAAATCTTTCGACCGATACCTACGAAACGCGTTGACGACGAGTTTCGTGTCGTAGCCCTTGGAAAGACGATACCTTGGAAAGGGTTGCGGGATCTGTTTGATGCCACACTTCTAGTTAGGCGTGAGATTCCTCGATTGAAGCTCATACTCTATGGCAACGAGCCGACCATTTCGGCACCGGTCCCATTCGAGTATTTAGCTCGGATCGAAGATGAGGAATTGGCCGAATTGTACGCCTCGGCAGACGCAGTCGTGACGCCCTCTTGGTATGAGAGTTTCCCTCTCCCCCCTCTTGAGGCGATGGCCTGTGGAGCACCCGTGATCTGTACACCAGTGGGTACTGAGGATTATGCCGTCAACAGAAAGAACTGCTTAATCGTTTCTCCACGCAATCCAAAAGAACTGGCGTCTGCAATTCTAGCTCTCCGCAATGATCCTGACCTTTCCCGCGAAATCAGAGAAGAGGGAATACTGACCGCGGCCAAATTCCGGTGGGAGGACTCAGTTAATCAAATGGAGAGTTTCTTCAAGAGTCTGCCCTGACTTGATAAAGCCGTGAACTAATCACTGTCAACAAAGGCCATGCAAGTTCTAACACGCAATCTAGCTTTGCTCAGCACCTGAGCATGATAAACGATGAGACCAACCCAAATACGGAGGGGGAAGCGTGACTCTGAGAACATGCTTTGTAACCGCATCAATCAATGAATTATCGAATCTGGGTCGGCTGAGGAGCCAACTTGCTCAGACCGAGCACACAAACCACATAATCGTAATTGATGAGGGCAACTACAAGATTCGAGCCAAGAACCGCGAGCTCCTGAAGGATCTGAATATCGAGTTCTACGGACCCAGGGAGAGAATAAGCTGGTTCAAGAAAAGGTTCGGCTCTGCATATAGAAGGTACTTGTCCGTCATACCACAGAAGTGCCACGCTGAGACCAGTTTCGGTTTCTTGGTAGCTTGGGAGGAACAAGCAGATGTCATCATCGAACTTGACGATGATGTCAAACCGATAGGCCGCGGACTTTTCGTGGAGGGACACGTGGAGAACCTCTTTAGCAACACAGGAGTGACACTTCACTCCAAGTCCAAGTGGTACAACACTATTGATGCCCTTGAAATTGATGAAAGGGACACGTTGTTCCCGAGGGGCCATCCCTATGGTTCAAATGCCAGAAGTCGAGGCTATACTTGGAAACGAGAACCCTCCCGCTGCGTTTTGAATATGGGGTTGTGGAGTGGGTGTCCCGACTTTGACGCATTGACAATCTTCGAGATGGGTTGCTTTGACGGACGGCCTGGAATACGATCTGAGGGCGCCAAGGTAACCAAGTTGGTTCCTGGAAGAGGAACGTATTTCGCCGTTTGCAGCATGAATATTTCTTTTCGTAGGGAAGTAGTTCCTAGTTACTATCAACTCTACATGAAGTACCGTGGCGTCGATCGATTTGATGACATATGGTCGGGCATCTTTCTGAAGAAGATAGCGGATCATCTCGGAGACGCCTTCTCGCTAGGCAGACCAGTCGTCTTCCATGATAAGAGACCTAGGAATGTATTCAACGATATGCGTGTAGAATTTGAAGGTATGGTCATTAACGAGTCTCTTTGGAGGATGGTAGATTCAATTCAGCTTGAGGGTGATGGATACTTCCAATGCTACTCAGAGTTGATAGATGCACTAGAAAGCAACATGGACAAAATCAGGTTCAAGCCTCATCGGAACTTCCTGAAATTCCAAGCAGGCAGAATGAAACTATGGCTCAAAGCAATAGATGGATTATGAGAAGCCAAAGCTTCGCTCTGCTAGATTGTAGTACTCACCTCCATAGTGAAGATCGGGTGACTGTGGGAATACTCGCTCTATTCTCGTCAGATCATGAGGCACGCCGACTGAGCAGCCATCAAGCTGCAAAGCAAGTTCAACTGCTTAGGCCAGATGCGCGAGCATTCGATCAAGCTCCTGTCCATTAATAGTCCTTTACTATGTTCTGACTCCCTCGACGAGGATGACGCCTTGGTCGGTCAACCAGTTTGAGGAAACTATTCGCATCCTAGCTTCTTGGTAAATTCTCTTGATATAACGGTACGAAAAACCCTTGTATCGAAAAATTCCATAGTTAAGCATCGGGAGTCTTAGGAATCTATTTTTCACCATCAATTTAACGGCTGATCTAGGGAGCATGTCACAAATAAGATCTCTTGCAGCGAGAAGAAGCCTCAATCTGATTTCCGGCTGAAAGAAAGCCCTCGTCCAGCTGTAATTGTTCCAACTGATGAACGTAATACCTGTGCTACTGATAACTCTGCGTATCTCTCTTGCAGCTCTACTTGGGTTCTCTAGATGCCCCATGACGGCAACGCATTCAGCACAATCAATCACCCGATCCCTGATCGGCAAGTTCTCAAGATCTGCACGAACTAGGTCCGCTCCGGCCTGCTTGCAAATCTTCAGGTTATTGATGTTCAGATCTACTCCGACGACCGCTTTCGCGCCATTCACATAATAGTCCCGCAGGAAACGTCCCAATCCGCAACAAAGTGAAACGCAGACTTTCCCACGCGGTTTCATCGTTCTCATCATGTAAATGCGAGAGCGCGCAGCAGGTGAAGAAGGACACTTCTCAACCTCACCAGCCCAAGTGCCTTGGGACGATGTCGTTAGAAAGTAACGCTTAGACCTCGAAATTTTCACTGTAAAGCCTTCAAACTACATTGGGTGTTTGACAACAAAACCATTACCGTGATCAACCTCTCTAACGCTCGTTCACTCCCTATCAATTACCCAGCTAGAGTCAGAACATTCCAGAGAGAGAACTCTTCTCTATGCACTCTCATCCCAAGTAATCGATGCACTAAGTAGATATTAGCTCGAATGATTACTGCTGGATTCCAGTAAGTCAAAAATTCACGTAGGCAGTGGCTGAATGCAGGTAACTGACATAGCAGTTAGGCGGGGATCCCATGAATGCGAATTATCAGGGAATGTGCGGATGGATTCCTTTCCAAAGACTTTTCGACTATTCTTTCGTCTTCCGCTTGAAGTGGTTGATTACCTGCGAGCGTCGGCAAATCCATTCATCGCGGCGCTCTTGCTTCCTTCAATGCGGCTCCACGAGAATTTGAAAGTGAATGCCCCTGCCTCTCGTAAGCTTCTCGCAACCTTACCCAGAATTATGGCGGTATACCATGGTTGGAATCATCGGTTTCGGACTGTAAGAGTCGATACTAACGGGGGTGAGAGTTTAAGGACGGACGCGCCGCGGTCGGTTGGGCAGTTCTTCTCTGGAGGGGTAGACTCGTTCTACACGCTTAATGCGAATCTCATTCAACAGCCCAACTCGGCCGAGCGAATCAGTCACCTTATTCTAATCCATGGTTTTGACATCCCGCTTAGGGATGCTGCTTTCTTTGACAGAGTATATTCCATGGGGAAAGATGTGGGCAACAAATGTGATGTCAGAGTCATCAAAGTTGTCACGAACGCCAAACAACTTCTCAAACTCGCTGTAACCGGACAGGTTGTCAAAACCGTAACAGATGGAAGACAGATAACCAAAATTGGCGCGTATGTTAAGCACGTTACCAAAACAACTGCAACCCTCAAGCAGGCATACTACACACGGATGTCTGATCAATTACTAAGTTGGGACATGTACTTCGGCGCCATTCTTGCAAGCGTCGGTCTCGTTCTGGGAGATATCTTCCGTAGGATATACATTCCTTCAAGCACCGCGACTACTGAAATGGGTCCAAGGGGGTTATACCCTTGGGGGTCTCACCCGGATCTCGACCCACTCTGGTCGACTGAACAAACCTCCTTCATCAATCATGGATCTGATCGTTACCGTCTTGAGAAGGTACGATCCATAGTCGAGTTGGATCTTGCAAGACAGCATCTTCGTGTGTGCTGGGAGATGAGAGATAGAGCTTACACAGGGGGCCTCTCCGAATTCAAGACATTTCCGAATGCCCTCACTCCTGAATTGGTCCGCAACATCAACCTAGCAACCCCAACCGCAAGACGTTTTGCCATAAGCACACTCAACCAGCTTCAAGAGAAACGGGAAACACTATTGGCCGATGCACTCGCCGAAGCCCTGCAGAAGAATCACTGAGATCAACCGACGTGCTCAGAACGTTCCCCACATCCATCGGCCGATAAAGTTAGCACTGCGAACTACTGTTGGCACAACAAGACTTGATCACGTTCTGAAAGACTGAATAAGAGTAAAAAGGACTGTACATCTTCGAATTAGATCTACTTTTCAACGGAGACCACAATGATGCCACGGGTTGCTAATTCGTCCATAATGAAGCTCTTCGGTGTCTTCGACCCCACCCGGTCAGATCAAGAATTGCGAGCGTCACTGAGAAAAATGAGGTCCGCGCTCGATCGCAATAAAGCGCTTGAAAGCAAGATTGTGTCACTAGAGGGCATCGCACTAGGCTGCCTCTTCACGAGACCCCTTCGTGTTACTCAACCAATCTGGAATAAAGAGAAGACCAAATTCGCTTTCCTTGTCGGTAGGATTCATGGTGACGAAACAAGGAAACGGGAACTGGCCCGTCGCGGCCATGCGTTCAGGTATCGCGATAGCGATGCTGAAGTGGCCCTACATGCCTTCGAGGAATGGGGAGTTAAATCGATAGGGGAACTGAATGGAGTATTCACGATCGTCCTCTTCGACGTGCGAACTAGAACCCTCACATTAGCAAATGACAGATTTGGCATTAACCCAATGTACTACTGCTACGAGAGCCCTTCCTTCACGTTTGCCTCTGAGGTCAAAGCGGTAATCGAGGACACCAAAGTCCGCAAAGAAATCAACTGGAGTGCATGGCGTGACATTTTTTCGTATGGCTATTTACTTGGAACGAAAACGCCCTTTAGCAATATCCATTCGCTGCCAAACGCAGTCGTTCTAACGGTGAGAGAGTCCGAGTTCCACGTGAGAGAGTACTGGCGTTATACGGACGTTAAGATCGACCATTGCAATAATGAGAGATATTTCATTGAGAAAGGCGCCGAGGTGCTCAAGCGGACGTTCCGCAGACAGCTCAGCGAACTTGGGAGCTGCACCGTTCTGCTTTCTGGGGGATATGACTCTCCGTGTATCGCGGCTGCCCTCAGGAAGTTTACGAAAGTCAGCTTCGATACGCTAACAACGCTGAACCTTCACGTTCTGAGTTACCCATGGCATTTCTGGTACACCTCTGACGTCTTTTTGGCGAGAGAAATAGCGAAGACTCTTGGCGTGAGAAACACATACGTTCCTATACCGAGCGATCTCTATCAGAAATACCTGATCGAAAAGGTATTTCTCTCGGACGGAATGACCACGGACCTCTTAGCGCTAATGCCTTTGGTGTCGAGGCTTGAAGTAGGCGAGAACGTCATTGATGGTTTAGCAGGAGATGTTCTCTGGGGGACCAGCTGGTCGACAGAACTCAGCCTGGAGTGGAGCAAGAACCAAAGCAAGTTGGTTGAAGCGCTTGGAGAGCATATGAGAGAAAGGGTAGGGAACAAAAACGGCGAAACAGCGCGTCGAATTGCGGAGTTCTTTCATGATCCAATACGCAATCAAATCATGCCAGACTCTGACTCACTAGTCGAACAACTTGCCCACATTGGGCAGCATGAGAACACTGTAACAATCTTCCACATAACAAACAGATCTAAGAATTGTGTTTCACTTCTGTCGAACAACCTCATAGGTTCGAAAGCCAGACCGGTTTTGCCTTTCTTGGACAACGAGTCAGCCGAATTCGCCCTCACTATTCCACCTCTCACGAAAGTGAGGCGACATATCTTCTACAAAACCATCAACCGCTTATTCCCTGAACTATCGAAGATCCCATCCACGAATCTACATTTTTCCCAAATTGGTGCATGCAGGAAAGTCTTACTGCTACGCCTCATCTTGGAAAAGACACAATTGTGGACTCTCTATCAAATTTCGGCCACGAGAAGAGAAAAGCGATACGCGGTCACTGAATATCTGCTACGCCTACTAGATTCGATGACGGTCCCGCCGATTGATACGGACAAGGTCAAACGTGCTATAGCGGACTGTCTGAAACGTGGAAAAGACCCATGGCCCCTTCTACTTCCAGTGGTCGAGTTCTCCATCTGGTACAACCTGTTTTACAATGGGATAGGACCAGATGAGTTGTTTAGTCGATTGCAGTCACCAACGTGACATAGGGGTGAAACCTGCTTTAGTCCCGAACTATAAGCATGATTGTGATAGGAGGTCGCGAGAGCACAAGAGCACAGCTATTCTCTGAAGCGCCAGGATTGAATGAGGCTTGCTACGAGGGCGTTTATTCGACTAATGAAATGACCGACCGCGATAACTCAGGGAGTTGGATTCCTAATTTGCACAACCATAATATTATCGAGAGCCGTCCCCGGAGTCGATGCCCCATGCCCCCGCGTGAAGTTGATGTTCTCTTAGCCTTCATGCCTTTCGGGAATACGAACTATCCATCGCTCGGTCTCAGCTTACTCAAAGCAGGATTGAGAACCCGCGCCATCGAAAGTAGGATTGCCTACTACAACCTAGCTTTCGCCAAATCCACTGGAATCCAAAGATACATGTCCCTCAGTTCCAATTGCGAATTCTTCCTTGGGGAATGGATATTCTCACAGTTGGCTTCTGGTTTTGGGAATCCGCAGGACATGAAAGCACACGATGAGGCTTTAGTAGGGCTGTTAGAGAACATTGACCACGCGAAAGACGCAAGAAGAAAACGCGCCGGAGAATCTCAAGAAGATCTCCGAGCGGAGCTTATTCAAACAAGAGATAAGGCGGAGGCTTTCGTGAACTCTTGTGTTGATGACATAACGCGGATCAATCCCAAGATCTTGGGATTCTCAACAATGTTCTCCCAGAATTGCTCGTCTCTTGCTGTCGCGAGGAGAATCAAGGAAAGGCAGGGCGCAAATGCTCCGATTGTGATTTTTGGGGGCTCAAACTGCGAAGGAATAATGGGGTACAGTATGTTGAAATTGTATCCGTGGATCGATTACGTGTGCTGTGGCGAAGGGGACAAGGTCTTCCTCGATTTTGTGGACGGAGTTGTAAACGGCAACAGTGCGAAGGTTCCAGGCATAGTCGGGCGTAGCGGAGATCACTTGGATCAGTTCTCTACTCCACCTCCCGTCAGGAATATGGATGACCTCCCGATCCCAGAATTTGAGGACTACTTTCAAGCTTTGCGAACTTTGGGTTTGGAAGGGCTCATGACCCCACGGCTCGCTATTGAAACCTCCAGAGGATGTTGGTGGGGTGACATATCACATTGCACGTTTTGCGGCCTGAATGGCCTTACCATGAAATATCGGGGGAAAACCGCGGACAGGCTCCTCAAGGAAATGGACGACCTCCTTCAAGAATGGGGCCCCCATACCATTCAAGTAGTTGATAACATTCTCAGTTTGGACTTTTTCAAATCACTCTTTCCTGAAGTAATCAGGAGACGTGTGAAGTTGAATCTGTTCTTTGAGACAAAGTCCAATTTAAAGCGTGAGCAACTTCGGCTCCTGAAGACTGCGGGAGTTCGAGGTATCCAGCCGGGTATCGAGAGTTTAAGTGATGATACTTTGAACTTAATGGGGAAAGGCGTAACGGGTCTACAAAACATTTGGTTGCTCAAAGCATGCCGTGAAATGGGAATAGCCGCCTATTGGAACTGGTTGGCTGGATTCCCCAACGAGAAACCTTCCGAATACGAGAGGATGAAACGGTGGGTGCCCCTCTTGTATCACCTTCAACCTCCTGGGCAGTTCGGCTCGATTCATTTAGATCGGTTTAGCCCTCTATTCAATTTTCAGAAAAAGTTCGGCATTCACAACGTGAGAGCCGCTCGCCCATACCGCCTCATCTATGCTTTTGATGACAAGACACTGTACGACCTAGCCTACTACTTTGACTTTGACTACGAAGACGGCAGAGATCCTGAAGAGTACGCTGCAGGACTCGGAGACGAAATTCTGAAGTGGATGCGTGAATGGAACGTGAATGGAACAGCGATGCTTCCCCCCCTTTGGCCCGCGTTTCGCAGGCCGATTGTTGACAAGTTTGCTAGGCCATTTCTTGTTCTGCTTGGTGCTCCAGTTCCAGCTATGTTCGGGGCGCCAGTGTTGGCTAAGCTGGATTTACGGACAGGTGTGCTGATTTGGGACACACGCCCTTGCGCCTCTCGAACATTGTTTGCTCTAAAAGGGTTGGATGCGAGCATTTTCCGATATACTAACGATGTTCGAACATACGATGCCGTAGTTCAACACTTCGTCGATCTAGGTTACGCGTCTGCTGATATTCAGAGAGCGTTGTCAAATCTAATGGAAAGAAAGCTTGTAATCTTGGATTCAGGGAGGTGCTTGGCCTTAGCTCCGAAAGTCACAGTTTCCATGATCTTAGCTCGCATCCTTTCCGGGTACGTGCGCAGGCTAGCAGAACTTGTGAATCTGATCCACAGAAAGAAGAAGTGTTGAACTACATCCTATGCAATGGAATCGGTTCCGCGGGAACGTGTTCTTCGACTGTGCCCTATACTTCTGCTATGCTACCGGTTGACACTTGCAAACGTTTGCCAGGGCACTATATCTCATGGATCAGGTTAGTGCCGAAATCGCCCTCGTGTGATGATGACTTATTTGGAGTCTTGCTTTGTGATGTGCCGCGTAAGCATATAATTGTGATAGGAGGCCGCGAGATAACTCCTGCTTTTCATTCTTTGGCGCGTGCCTCGTCCTAATATACTAGTTCTGGATAAAATTTCAATATACTAACCAACAAACGATTCCTAATCTGGGCAATCGATGATTAGAACTGAAATCAAACGCTGAAGCCTCGATGAGAATTGAGTACAAGAATCTCCGTTGTAGTCCCAACCATCGGCGTCAAGGAATCTCTGGGTGAAACCATCTCATCCCTTCTAAAGGTGGAAGGCATTACGGAAATTGTGGTCGTATCGAACAAAGCGATCACGGATTCATCGATACTTCACGATAGCCGTGTGCGTGTTCTGGTCGCTCCAAACCTTAGCATCTCGGAAGCCCGTAATCTCGGAATCACATCGACTACGGGAGCAATTATTGCGTTTACAGACGATGACTGCGTCGTGAGTGAAGATTGGGTTTCATCGGTTATGCATCTTTTTGAGGACACGAAAGTGGCGATTGTTGGTGGGCCCGGTATCACCCACAGTACTGATGCGCCGTTGTGCAAATGTGCGGGGGCCGCGCTTGAGTCGATCGTTGGCACCTACTCGTCTTCAAGTCGCTACTCTTCTAGGTTTGGAGAAATACACGAGGTAGGGGAACAAAATCTGAGTACCTGCAACATATTCCTTCGACGCTCCATCCTACAGACCGTTGGCTATTTTGACCGGACGATCTACCCATGCGAGGAAAACGAACTCATCTGGAGAATTAAGAGGAGAGGGTACAGGGTCTTGTACGCTCCAAACTGTGTCGTCTTCCATCACAGAAGGCGTATCATCCGACCTTTCCTAACTCAGATATCATCCTACGCCAAAGGGCGAGCGGTTCTTACAAGGAAATACCCGAAGAGTCTCAGACTAACCACCGCTATCCCCAGTATTCTTGTCCTCCTCATCCTAGCACTTCCATTCGCATACTTCACAGCGAAGATTGTATTCTATACCTTGGTCACTACAATGGTCGCATATCTTACGTTCACCTTCGTGGCCTCACTTCAATCTACTAGAAGCTCACGTCTTAGTTTGCGATTTCAACCCTTGGTCTGGCTAACTATCATCCTTATGCACTTGTGCTATGGTGCAACGCTACTGGTTGCTTTGTGCAAAAACCTCATGCCTCATGCGAACAAGACATAAAAATTGATCCCTTCAACGACCCCCCCCAATCACTGCCCAGTAGCTTCCAATCACATTCAGAAAGAGAATTGCTCGAATGAAGTGCTATGCCCGAAAGCGTTTGTGTATCCCATTGGCACCTGACACCACCGATTATCTTTTTGGGGAACAGTGAGCATTGACCTTCCTACTGATCTCAAAGATTCGTCGTTTGTTCCTTCTGGATCCTGTTATTGCCCTCTTCTTCATTTTCCTGACCTTGTATGTATTCACCGCCGGCGGGCATTTCTACAACCCCGACGAAATACTCAGCTACGCGACGACGCAAGCCATCGCAGAGAAAGGGTCGCTGAACATAGCCTTCGCGCAACCGTTAATTCAGAGCTTCGGCGGTACACTTAATGGACATATCTACTCGCAACACGGTCTTCTTGAGCCCCTCTTAGCACTGCCACTCTTCATGCTAGGCACACTGCTGCATGTCGAACAATGGAGAGTTGTGACTCTACTCTATTCACCTACGATTACTTCAGCTAGTGTGTGCCTTGTCTATCTGATCTCTCGAAGGCTTGGAAGAACGGCGACACTCAATGTGTTACTCAGCCTACTGTATGGAACCGCAACGCTGGCTTGGCCTTATTCCAAATTCTTCTTTGAACTGCCCACAGCGTCATTGATGCTGTTAGTCGCCGTATGGTTTCTTCTGGATCCAAATCAACCAAAACGGTCAACAGTCCTCTCAGGCCTTTTCACAACACTCTCAGTGTTCGCGGCAATAACTCAGACTCTCGCACTTCCTTGCCTCTTAGCGTACGTCGCAT
>JBEKPE010000040.1:0-20258 GCA_049521055.1 Bathyarchaeia archaeon | reverse complement strand
AGATGCTCATCCGGCGTCCGAAAATCCCCACTAATCTACTGAGTAGAATTGTCGGAGACTCTCCCTCTCTTACCGTTTCTCCAAGCCCCCTTAATACTAAGGCCAATGTTTCAATTGTTGTGAGAACTAAGGGTCAGAGGTGTTTACAATGAGGAAAAAACAGAAAACCAAAATGGTGAGAGCTCAAACCGAACCGATTCAGCCATCGACCCAAAGCGAGCAAGTCGCGTAAACTACCAAGAACGGTCATTTGAAGTCCCAGATGCGGCTGCCTTACTTACGGCCAGTCGCTATGAAAGTGCCCTGGCTTGTCTGTTCGTTCGTATCCGTGTGCTCCGAACCGGTCTCGAAGTATCTGGATGAAGTTTGCGGGTAGACGTTCGGTGCGGTAACCATCATAGTAGTCCAATGACGCTCCAATCGCGGGAGCTGGCAAACCCGCCTCCTTAGCTGTCCTGATCGAGTCGCGCCACCGATTCTCCAAACCGGCGAGTAGCTTTGCAAAGCCTTGATCCATCATTAGATTTGGGAGTTGGGTGTTGATCTCGAAAGCATGCTGGATTGGATTAAGCATTTTAGCTCGGATTATGCAACCCCCTTTCCAAATTCGAGCTACATCTGCGAGCGGAACCATGTACTCATACTCTTTGGACGCTGTACGCATCAGATGAAAGCCCTGAGCATAAGCCATGCAGATTGAGGCGCGAACTGCGCCTTCTAGCCTTTCCGTGAAATTCCCCGGGACTGAAACTTGATAGGGTTTTCTGAGCGGCTTGAAAATCTCAGCAGCCTTCACTCGTTCGTCTTTCAAACCTGACAGATTCCGGGCGCTGACGGCTGCATCGATGGTGGGCGTTGGAATTCCCAGGTCCATAGCGTTTTGTGAAGTCCACTTTCCAGTTCCTTTCTGTTGGGCCCGATCCAGTATCAATGAAACTAGTGGACGCTTTGTCGTTGGATCAATCTTGCCAAGAACCTCAACGGCAATCTCCATCAGGAATGAACCGAGCTCGCCTTCATTCCATTCCTGGAAGACGTTTCTTGCTTGCTTAAGATTCAGGCCGGCACCGCGTGTAAGCAGATCATATGCCTCTGCGATAATTTGTATGATAGCGTACTCGATTCCATTATGAACCATCTTAACGTAGTGACCGGCTCCTCTGGGGCCGAGATATTCGCAGCAAGGTCCGTCAACTTGGGCAGCTATGCGCCCCAGCATTTCACGAACTAAATCGTACCCTTCCCGCGGCCCTCCGACCATAATACAAGGACCTTTCAGAGCCCCCTCTTCTCCGCCGCTAACACCAACGCCGAGGAAGTGGATCCCTTGCCTTTCCATGTCGGTGCATCTTCGCTCAGTATCCTGGAAGAACGAATTACCACCGTCTATTACGACGTCCCCGCTCGACAGAAACCCCGTTAAACTCGTGAGAGTTGCGTCTACAGGCGTTCCAGCCGTCACCATAAGGAAGATCCGACGGGGCTGGTTGAGTTGGCTAACGAATTTCTCCAGTGAATATTCCGCCAAAAACCCAGGGTACTTTCCCACGAATTCACGGGTCTTGTCTCCTGTTCGATTATAGACAGCGACGGAATATCCGTGATTTTGAATATTTCGGGCTAGGTTTTGCCCCATAACTCCGAGTCCGATCAGGCCTATGTCTCCACCGGCCAATCCTTGTCATCCTCCAGCTACTCTCTCCGTGACTGGAGTTGGAAAAAGGTTCAGGTCCGTGGTCGAGAACGTCTATGTCGCCGGCTTCGCGTCCGGGGCCGTCTCGCGGGTTTGGTTTTGCTTCGGCGGACGACGAGGTATGCTATGACAATTGCGGCTACGATTCCGAGTGTAATTCCCCCCGGAACGGTGTAGTCGATCTGCCAAACCGCAGTTAGGGTGTGGGGTTTATCCATCGAAATGGTTCCATTCGGTGAACTGGTGACGAGCTGAGAGTTCTCGTACCAGCCTTGGAATGTTGATTTCGCTCCTATCTCTCCTAGTGGGCCCGCGATTGGTTGATACTGGTTCGTGGAGAATGTTGCGACGGAGTCGGCGTCGTACCATCCTGTCCCTGTGGCGTTTTCCCCTGCTCCAACTAGGGTAAGTAGGTGTTGGGTTACGTAGGTCGCCTCGACGCTTGCGTTTCCTGTTACTACGATTGTGTCAACTGTTCCGAGAGTACCGTCTGACCAATGGTCAAACCTCAACCGGGTCGTTGGATCCACCTGCACGAGGGCTGGCACCGCGATGTTATGTTGGCCCAACGCGACGCCTACGGCAGATGGACCGGGTGCCTGTTCTACGCCATCGACTGACACAGCCACAGATCCCGGCACGACTACATTCAACGTGACGGGAGTCAGGTTCATGCTGAAGATTGTACTGCTCATTGAATGCGGAACGAGATTGCCTTTCCCGTCTAAGAGGATGGAGGTCATATTCAGATACCACATACCCGGCCCACGTTCTCCGCCGAAGATGCCCCCAATTTGAAAGCCAATGCGTTCAACTCCGGACGCCGCGGGAACCTTGATCACACAGCGAGCGGCTAATTCCCCTTGATTCAGGCAAGGGTCAGTGGATGTGGTAACGATGCCAGGAACTACGCTTTGAGGAACGGCTCGGGGGTCGAGTATTACAACGACAAGCCCGTAACCAGGGGTCGTGTCATTGTAGTATACCGTAGCGGTTACAGGTATAGGCTGTTGACTCCCAGCGATAGCGGCGGGCGCGTTAACGACTTGGTAAATCTTAGTGCTCTGCGCTGCCTGAACGTTCGGGTACAGAGAGATGAGGGCAACTAGGAGCAAGCAGATAATTGGAGCATTTGAGGCCTTCAAGGATTAACAACCAAACGTTGGAGCTTCGCTGCAGCATGTGAAAGAAATCCCTTCCGGTAAGGGTGGTTTGAAGGAACTTGTAGGTTAGGATGAACTCCTTCGTGGCATGGTCCAAGGCATGGTGTGACACACGGTGAGTCACACCCTAGTCTGGCCAGGCTTGTTCATGATGATGAGTTGAGGGAAGCGGCGGCGCTAATGGTGCAGAAGCTTAGCAACTCTGCTTGATGTGGCTAGGGCTGCTAGGAGGAGGGTTGAGAGCACGACTGTTGCTGAGCTGATCATGAGTATGGTTGATGATGTTAGAGCTTCACCGATTACGAGTGCGGTGATTCCACTTAACAATGTGAACGCCAGGTATCTCTCCATCGCAGCCAATTGACGGAGCCGTCGCACTCTTGATCGGATTAGGCTGAGTGGTAACCCGAGATAGAAGGCGCCGATTAGGCTGCTTGCAATCAAACCGCTTAGTAGAACTGCTAGTTCAGGGAAGCTGGCCGTCGCGGAGTAAAGGTTCGAGGTTAGGTAGAGGATGCCTACAAGCGGGTAGAGTACACCTTTCATTACTGCGCGTTCCGCTGAATGTGAGGATATGTAGTTCGCCACGCCAGGGCTGAAGGAGTAGTACCAGGCGTTGAATACGACCATGAAGCTTGAGCCTGCCTGAGTCTTCATGATGGAATTGTCGCGGAAGTTGCGGAGTAGCTGAACTTCCGGCGCGACTTGAGAGCCGTATGTTGCTGTGGCGATCAAACAGACCGGCGCGCCCGCGGCTGAGGACGTACTGCTGGTGCTACTAGTCGTTGCTGGCATCGTAATCAGAACGCCCACATTCGCACTGTGACTCAGCGCTCCGCTCGTTCCAGTTACCTGCACCGTAAACGAACCCGTCGATGAGGAAGCTGTCGCACTGATCGTGAGGGTTGACGTTGCCGGTGTTCCAGTCGGAGTCACTGGCCCAGGAAGGCTTATCGAAACACCAGTGGGAGCCGTGCCAATCCATGAATAGCTCAATGCAACAGCGGAATTGAACCCGTTAACTGAGCCAACACTGATAGTTGACATTCCAGTCCCACCTTGAACAAGCGATACCGTACCCGGAACTCCACTAATTGTGAAGTCCGGCGTTACTGTAATGGTTAGCGTGAAAACTTGCGAATGAGTAAGGCTGCCGCTTGTGCCAGTAATTGTTATCGGAGATGATGAGGCGGGTGTCCCCGAGTCAACACTAACTGTCGCAACCGAGGTAATGGTACCACCCGAGGGTGGTGTCACGGGAGTCGGATTGAAGGAGACGTGTACGCCAGCTGGTAGTGATCCGTAGCTAAGAGTGACAGGGGAATTGAAAGATCCGATCGAGGTTAACGTGACTGTTTGGGTTCCTGAACCTCCTGCACCCACGCTAAGGGTCGGGGAAGCTAGTGAGGCGGAGAAATCAGCGCCGGAAGTGATTGTAAGTCCGAAAGAAGTTGTGTGTGTCCCAGATGACCCGGTCCCACTAATTGTGATCGGAAAGGTCCCCGTGGGAGCGGCCGCCGCAACGTTCACCGTCAACGCAGAGGGGGCGTTTCCCCCCGAAGGGATCGAGATTGGGTTCGGGTTGAATGTCGAGAAAGTAACTCCGCTTGGAACAGACCCGGTCACCGATAATGTGACTGGTCCCGAGAAACTCAGTTCCGAATTTCCAAGGACCGTAACTCCCGCAGAACCTCCTTGTGGAATCGATATTGTGGGCGTTGTGACGCTAAGGCTAAAGTCTGCCGTTGTTGGCGTAAGCTCCCCAACTTTGTTCGTTCCGGCTTCGAGGAACCAAATGTTCCCAGACGAATCGGTTGCAACATCATGTAGTTGGCTTCCGCTTCCCGTGGCCCATTCGGTGAACTGACCGTTCGGCGAGCCGTTAAAAGGCTCGCTTGCAGGCGTCACGACATGGGATGATGCAGCAACGGTCGCGGTTGTTGATGCAGCCGTTGCGGAATTGCTGACCGTAGGCGCGTTTGTTGGTGTTGACGGAATAACAGTGCCTCCCGAAGATGGATCCAGTTCAGCGACCTTCGCGTTCCCCGCATTCTGTGAATCTTCAGCTATCCAAGGATGTTGAGTGAGAGGGCTGATGCTGATCACTCTAGGGTCGGCGCCTATCGTGGGAATCTGCCACTCCTTGATCGTGTTATCGCCACGCAGAACGCCGACATAATTGTCCGAACCGCTTGCATCGCTGACACCTTCAGTATACCAGACCTGCCCGAGAGCATCGAGGGTTATACCCGACCCGGCAGGAAATGGGTCCTCATACAAAATCGCTGAGGAAGGTGTAGAAGGGTCGAAGACTAATTCACCCAGATTATTTGCTAGAATTTCAGTGAACCAAACTCTAACACTTGTTCCGGCCGGCTCAACAGATGCATATTCTGGACCTGATCCCGCGTGAACTGGGAACTCATAGAAAGTGTTCGTACTGGGGAGGAAGACGAAGATCTTGTTTGTCGTAAACTCGGTTCCCCAAACCTCCACTTGGCCGTTGAATGTTGCTGTAGTGAGTCCGGTGGGGTTTGATCCAGCAGTTGGTAACGCCCACTCTTGGAATGTGCCGGTAGAGGGATCCATGTGTGCGAGGTTGTTCCCCGCGTATTCTACGAACCAGCAACAATTACCCGATGGATCCAGAGACAGTCCTAAGGGGAGGCTTCCAGAAGTTGGAACGGTCCACTCGTTCAGGGTGTAGCTTGCAGTAGCGTAAACGGGTTTGATCGGTCCGCTTCCTGTCCCAACGATAGAGATAGAAAGTAGGAACAATGACATGAGCAGGAATGCCTTAACTGGAATGGCGCGGCTTCGGCCTGCATACGCCCGTCTACAACGAGATGCATTCAAGGCTAGAACTTCCGAGGAATACCATTCTTGAGGAAGTAGATTATATGCTTTCTATACCGAGACATCCATCTCAACAATGTAGATTCAAGTGTACCCGTTAAATTCAACGCGTCGACAGGTCTTCAATTCGAGAAAAACTGAGTCTATACGTAATTGGAACTATGAGTTGTATTGGCACAATCGAAAGTAATTAGTAAATCACCGACAACACTTTCTAGGAACACCTTTTGGAACCCCATCCATCTGAAGGCTATGTGAACGTTCTTGGATACAAGCTGTTCTACAAGACCTTCGGAGAACCGGAGAAGGGTACGATTCTTTGTCTTCACGGTGGACCTGGGGCAACGCATGATTACATGTTGCCGCTCGCGGATCTAGCACAATCTGGTTACCGAGTGGTCTTCTACGATCAGATAGGATGCGGGAAATCAGAGTTGCCGAAGAACATCACTCTCTTCACGGTTGAGCGAGCGATTGAGGAGGTTGAAGGAATGCGCCGAGTTCTGGGCTTGGGAAAGGTCAACTTGGTTGGATCAAGTTGGGGCGGCATGCTGGCTATAGCGTATGCCCTGAAGTATCAGGGCCATCTGAAAAGTATGGTTACGATAGGTGGGCTAGCAAGCGTACCACTCGCCACGGGGGAAATGGAGAGAATGAAAGGGGAATTACCGGCCGACGTTGTTGAGGTTTTGAACAAATATGAACGGGAAGGAGATTTCGAAAATCCCGAGTACCAGATAGCCGTTGAAGTATTTTACAGACGGCACCTTTGCAGGTTACCCCAATGGCCCGAAGAATTAGTGCACAGTCTTGAACATGTGAGTCGGCCGGTCTACCACACAATGAATGGGCCTAACGAATTCACAATCATAGGCAACATCAGGTACTGGGACGCTACAAGCCAGCTCCACAAGATTCGAGTCCCAACCCTCGTAACTGGTGGAAGATACGACGAAGTATCCCCGAAAGTTGCGAGAAGCATCCACACAGGAATAAGACGATCCAAGCTAGTCACCTTCCCAAATAGCTCCCACCTACCATTCTGGGAAGAACGAGAGAAGTTCATGCGAGTAGTTCGACGCTTCCTAGACAGCGTCAATGAGCGCCCTGACTGAAGGTTTGACATCACAATTGGCGCTGGAAAGTTACAAGAAGAAAAGGAACCTTTCACGCACCCCCGAGCCCGGTCCAAAGATCAAGAAGACTGAACAAAATCGGTTCGTGGTGCAGGAACATCGAGCAACCCGTTTGCATTGGGACTTCAGGTTAGAGTTGGATGGAGTGCTGAAGAGCTGGGCTGTTCCGAAGGGGCCGCCTGAGGAATCCGGCCTGCGAAGATTGGCGGTCGAAGTTGAGGACCACCCCGTTGATTACATCACCTTCGAAGGCACAATCCCCCAGGGTGGATATGGAGCGGGCACCGTAAAGATTTGGGACAAGGGAAGCTTCAAGCTGAAGATCCGGACGAAGGACATGTACGAATTCTGGCTCAAAGGCAAGCGGTTGAACGGCAAATATGCCCTTGTGCGGTTCAAAGAAAAGAATTGGTTGTTGTTGAAAACGAAAACCGAAGATTAACGAATCAGCATTTTATTGAAGTCAGCTGCTAGGTTGGCAGCGTCACCAGTCTCGTCATGCATGAAGTAGATGAAACAGTTCTCTAGGTCGCTCGCGAACTTCTTCAGTTTCTCTGACCATTCCTTTAGGTCTGCTTTCGAATAGCGTTCATGGCGTAGCCTCGCATAGGTGAAGTTGGCAGTCTTCTCGAATACGGGTGTCATATCTTCGGTATCTGCGATGCATAGGGCAGCGTTGTATTTCGACAGTAAGTTGTTCAACTTGTCACCGAACCACGAGTTGTGGCGAAACTCAATCGCGATAGAAGCCCAATCAGGTTTCTCTTGGAGAAATGTTTCGAGTGTCTCATAGTCCTGTTTCATGTACGGCGGTAACTGTACGAGCACACACCCTAGCTTCGCTTCAACGGGCTTCAATCCTTTCAGAAAGAACTCGAACTCAGTCTTAGCGCCTTTCAGTTTTTTGAAATGGGTAATTTTGCGGCTGGCTTTGAAACTGAACCTAAAATCCTGGGGAGTTGAATTGCCCCACTTCGAGGTCGTGGTTTGCGTTGGCATGTGGTAGAAACTTGAATTGACCTCTACCGAGTTCAACTTCTTGGCATAAGCTTCTAACATTTCATTCGACTTTGTGGTTTCAGGGTAGAAAACTCCCTTCCAGCTGGCATAACTAAAGCCCGACACGCCAACCCAAAATCGCGCCATCATACTCACGCTCATTAAAAGCCTGGGGGGATTTACAATACGCACTCTGAAGAAATCTTGTCGAAGCGAAACCTCTCGAACCTAGGCAGTCGAAGCTTGCGGTCCCTTGTCATGTTCATGTAACCAACTTCAACCACTAACTGAGGTTTCACCCATTTGATAGGAGCTGGGGCTTTGACCTCGCCGGGCACTGTTTTAGTTTTCGTATGCAACGGTTTCAGTAGTTTCACTAGTCTAAGAATAGTCGCGTCCGAAAACCCTGTTCCCACGTTTCCTAAGTGGATAAGATTTCCATTTCTTTCGTACGCGACCAATACGAGTGCCCCGAAGGTTGATGAACGAGAACCCCCACCTACCGTGTAGCCCGCTACGATGCAATCAAGCGTCTTAACCTGTTTTAGTTTCAGCCAGTCCTCGCTTCGGGTTCCGATCTGGTAGACGGAATCAGCTTTCTTGGCCATGGCTCCTTCGAATCCGAGCTTTAACGCGTTGTGGAAGTAGGATCTTCCATGTGCGGGGATATACTGGCTGAGCAGCATGTGAGGCCCGTTTGCAATTAATTTTGCCAGCTTTTGCCTGCGTTCCGTCAGGGGACTATTTATGAGGTCTCGGCCGTTCAAATGTAAAATGTCGAAGACTATGTACGTAGTAGGCGTTTTTCTCGAAAGCATCCTAATCTGGATAGGATCGTTCGCGCCGAAACGGTACTGGAGCAGTTCAAAACTTGGCAACCCTTTGTCGAGTACAACAATTTCCCCATCGAGAATAGCCCTGTGTGTCTTGACGTTGCTGGCGATTGTTTCGAGTTCGGGGTAGGATTTCGTGACGGTTTTCAAATTGCGGTTTTGCAGTTCCACTTTCTGGTCTTTGACGTAGGCAATGCATCGCATGCCATCCCATTTCGGCTCGAAAACGTGTTGTTCAGAATCGAATGGGTCTGCTGTTTGTGCCAGCATTGGCCGAATCTTGCGTTCGTCCAGTAACGTCAATCTTTAGCACTGACTTTGATGCTGGCCTTCAGGGCTTCCATCAAATCCTCCGTGGCCTCAATCTCGGGAACTTTAGGCTCGAAGAGCTCTTCCTTCCCCTTCATTTTCGCCTCAACTAATTCTGTCAACGCTTCGTGGTAGCCCGTGGAGTTGTGACTGTGCTTGAGAAGCTCGGACTAGAATTCCTATTGAAGACATCAGGTGCGGACGGCATACACTTCCTGATTCCAATCGAACGCCGTTACAGTGTTGAGAAGATCCGAAAGTTCGTGTATGCTATAGGGAAGCTGGTTGAAGAAGCAAACCCGAACCTGGCTACTGTCTCAACGAGAGCAGATCGGAAAAAGGGGCACGTGTACGTAGATTTCCTGCAAAACGGCCTAGAGAAAACCATTACCGCCCCACTAAGCATAAGAGCCCTACCAGGAGCCCCAGTCTCCTATCCCCTAACGGTCAAACAGCTGGACGACGATAAACTAAACCCACAAAATTTCACCGTACGAAACGCACCCCGTAAGTCCCCGGCGCTCCGAAGGATACTTCACGTCAGCAAGCTCTCCCAAAACCTCAGCCCGGTCTTCCCGAAGCTAGGCATTAAGACCTAATCGATCTAAACTTGCGTCAGAATCATCCCATGAGCAGAAGCTTTTCTTTGTGCATGCCCGGCATGGTTGTACTCATCATGAAGCTCATAGTTTCGACGAAACATGCTGAGTGAGTGCACCACGAGTACTACACCCACAAAATCATGGTTCAAATTTGGGTGCTCGCACCACTATACCCCCACACACACACTTTCTGAACGACGAACGACGGTCCGATTTTGAACTGCCGCACCAACGATGCCACACACACTTTTCAAACGAACGACGGTCCGGTTTTGAACGCCCGCACCAGCTATCCCACACACACACGACTTCACATGCCACTTTCACCTTCTGCTAGGATGCTGACGACCTCCTTCGAACTTCGCGTGCATGGCAACCCTATCGCGCAAGAGATATTTTGACGACTACAGTATATTCAGGTCGCTCGCTGCGTAATAAGAAGGAACCAACGGACGAAATCCGAGACTTCGAATTTTTCCAGCGCTGACGAGGCCGCTCCACGCGTTTGTCAAAGGAGTCGCTGGATTTGCAAGCTTCGCGGTTTGACCCATCAGTTGGATGACCTCTTGTAGAGTAATCGGCGAGTCATCGGCGACGTTGTATATCTGACCGCCCATGGCAGAAACGCCCATTGCCAGCTTCACGGCTTGTGCTATATCCAAATGGTGTACAAGATGCAACCTATATGCCGGATGCAGGTTCAACCGCTCAAAAAACGGAATCGATTCTGGTAGATGCGGATCCCCGGCGCCATATACGAAAACGAAGCGCAGGATGCAAACGTCAAGGTGTTTCGCCGCGTGCATGCCAAGCAAGAGTTTTTCCGAAGCTACCTTGCTCGCGGGATAGGCAGCCGCTGGACTAACGAGATCACTTTCTAGGCCAGGCGCGGTCTCATTGTTGTAAACATTACTTGTGCTTGAAAAAACAAAACGAATCCCTGTGTTAATTTGCGAAGCCGCTTCGGCTATATTTTTCGTGCCGATTTCATTGACACTTTTGATCTTTTCTGCATCTTGACTGCGAAAGAAAGCTGCAAGGTGCACGATCGCATCGACTCCGTCAAGGGCTTCTTGCAAGCTCTCAGGCTGCATGATATCGCCGATGAAAGTCTCTGCCCCTTTGGCTTTGAGCTTCCTTACGGTTTCGTCATCGGTTCTTCGCACAAGTATTCGTACGGAATGACCGCCGCTGAGCAGAGACGGAACTAATCTGCTGCCTACTTTTCCAGTTGCTCCCGTTACCAGGACGTTCATTTTCTAGACCAGGAGGTAGTTAGCGCGGCTATAAAATGCGCTGTATAAAGTAAATTCGAGTAAAGCAATTAGATATAGAGGCGAGAAACCAACCGGCCTTGCATGGAAGCCAGTCCTCAGGCCAGGTATCTCGGTCACTGGGTGAAAGTGATAAACCATGACGTGACCGTCAAGATTAGCAGGCTCCTCAAACCATTCGGTCTGACTCGGAGCTCCTGGTCCGTCCTCTATCAGGTCAACGCTATTGACGACCTTTTTGCGGTTCCCACCACTTTGAATTTGACGTGGTTCGGACCGTCATTTAGTGTGTGTGTGCGCGCACCACTATACCCACACACACGAGGGCGAAAACGCTATCGCTAAAACTGATAGCGCTCAGCTAGTTCTAGCTAGGATAAGCAAATGATTATGGAACTCAGAGCTGATGTGGATTCAACGGCCGTCCTCCAAGAAGAATTTGGTTTCACGTTTGAACACAAGAATGTTTGCTTGATTCCAAGAAAGAACAAGGACGGGAGAAGCGTACTTTCGGAGATATCGATTAGAAAGCGAATTCCAGACGACGCTTTCTTTAAGACAGAAAGTAGACCGCCGACCCAGTCAACACCAGCTCTAATCAGCGTCGTTGGAGATGAGGCAATCGGTCATGAATTGAGGTCAGAACTTCAATTTATAGAATCATTACTGGCACTCTACGGCGTTCAGAGAATCTATTGGGACTTGGCAAAGGCTTCATACATACCAGAAACAGATGTTGAGAAACAAAATCTGAAAGTGTACGCTATCCGTGTTACCAAGCAATATCCGCCGATCTACTTACCTCTGAAGACCGATTGGATGGATGAGCGGATCGGAAGACTTCGAGATTTAACAATTCCTTTGGCTTTCTTTAGAGAAGGAACGCGAAGCTACTATTCGTTCAATTATATTGCGGCCTTTCAAAGCTTCTATTTTGTTCTCGAAGGATACTACGCAAAAGCTTCGCACAAGAATCAGGAGAAGACTTTTCTTTCTGACCCAGAGCTTCTCTCATGTGCACAGGCCGCATATTCTGATCATATTCAACATATTGAAGATAAGCTTCGGCCGATGTTCGAGTCCTATAAGCTGACTCCAACTCCGCAGTCGCTTCTCCGATTGGCTGTCAAGGTCAGACACCGATTACACCATTACTTTCATGAGACAGCTAAAGAAACACATTTTGGAACACCATTCTCACAAGAGTTGTATCAACCAGTTTCTCTAGCTCTAATGCTTCTCTGTATCCGCATCCTTGTCCTGAAAGGTTCAGTGGTGCAGAGAAAGCAGACTTAGAAATTCATCCTCGTCACGCCTCATGATGCGAAAATGAAGACTTACTCGACTACTAATTCGGCGCTTCCGCATTTCGGAAGGAGTCCATCTATCGGTGTGTGTGCGCACCATCAGACCCACACACGAAAACGACAACCGCCGAATGACTATTCACGATGTCATGTCCTTAAGTTCGGAAAGAATTTCGACGTCATCCTAGAGAGGTGACTCTTCATCGCCGACTCTTTGTGTGGTATAGCTGGTGCGCACAGGCGAGGTCACAACGTAACGTTCTCGTGTTCTCTCGTACTTAGTAGGATGAGAACTGACTGTTTCTTACAAATTGGTGAAATAGAGGGTGCCATAGAACGCGACGACGTACGTGTAAAACCCAAGCAATATGATGGGTGTCGCCCAAGCAACGTAATCACTTATTCTTAACGACTTGGACGCAACCGTATACCGATACTGTTTCATTATCAGAAATGCCGCGAGCAGGGAAACCGCCGTCTCAATAAAAGCTGGAATTGCAGACAAATTACCTAAAGGTGTCTTAACAAACACCGGGATTCCTAAGATGTCAGTGACAATTACAAATGGGGCTCTGGCGATCTGATAGATGAGGGAAGACCAGCTCGCGATTCTGTATTCCTTGGAGTTGGAGAAAACCGCGTATCCCCATAGGATAATTGTTGCGATAAGGGGGAGGTCAAAGGAGAGTGCAGCCCAAATCTGATACGGTCGATTTGGGTTTGCGATCTGACCGGATACGAATGGTGCGACTGTCAGTGAGATCACGATGAAGAATGTATTAAAGAGCCCATCGTACGCGGCTTTGGACACCAAGTTTCCTCGACCTTATGCTCTTATTGAAATTCTTAAAAAGCCTTAGAAGTCAAGGGAATTACGAGTTAAACTTGCCAAAGTCGAAGAAAGATAATGGCAGTGCAATGCTCATCATCAGTATAATCGTATTGTTGTTGTGGGCGACGACGCGAACATCAAGTGTGACCGGACAGACGGTTGTTTGTCCCAATGCGCATGAAACGCTGCCTGGTATCCAATTGATTCCAACCGCAACGACAATTGCAATCGCAACGACAACGGTCAACGGTTGCACTACAACCATTTATTCGACTGCCGCCCTCCCCTCCAACCAATCCTCCACTCATCCCCCCACACCTGGTTTTCCTGTCGAGTCAATTCTAATTGGTCTGATTATCGGTCTAATCTTGTGTTTAACTCTTAGAAGGAAACCGACAAGGAAGTAGCGTTATGTCGAACATTTCGAAGGTGGAAGAGTCAGTCAAGTGGTATTCTGAGAACCGACCGATATACCGAGCTCTCGCGACGAAGGTTGAAGTGATTCTCGGAGAAGTGTTGGTTGAAAGAGGTGTCAATTATCATAGCATCTCAAGTCGAGCGAAGTTATTGGATAGCTATAAGCTCAAAGCCTCTCGCTACAAGAATCCTCGTAATGAAATAATGGACATGGCAGGAGTTAGGATAATTACCTATACACAATCCGACGCGAACCGAGTCGCGGATTTGATCAAAGAGATTTTCTCTATATTGCCTCGTCATTCTGTCGACAAGGCAGCCGAATTGGGCGTAGATAGAGTTGGATATCGTTCTATCCATTTCGTCGGGACGTTAGGTGCGCAAAGGCAACGACTTCCTGAGAACCGAGTGTTCGCGGGCATGTGTTTCGAAGTTCAAGTTAGGACGATACTTCAGCATGCTTGGGCAGAATTTGAGCATGATAGGAATTACAAATTCGCCGGCGTGTTACCGACCGACATTAAGCGGAGAGTCTCCATTCTTGCGGGTAGCTTGGAACTAATCGACCGAGAATTTGATACCATCGCGAAAAATATTGACAATTATTCTCAGGCGGCAGTGTCGGGGAACCTTGCTGTTCCGATCGACTCTACTTCGCTTAAAGCGTACCTTAGTAACAAGTTCCCCAACTTGAGAAAGCAAGGACTAGCGCCTTCGTTTTACTCCGCAGACAAACAGATCATCGATGAACTGCATGCTCTGGGAATAAACACCTTGCGAGACTTAGATAATACTATTCCACCGAACTTCAGTGAAACAGTTTCTGGGTCTATTTCTGCCATGGGAAGCTTTGTTGGCTTACTCAGAACCATAATGATCGTTCACGATCCAGAGAACTACTTTCGGAAAGCATGGAAGCATCACTGGGAAATGGTTCACTACGGGGAGGTTGAGCTCTTTCGTCAGTTTGGAATAGACTTTCGTAAGTATGCCAAACGCTATCGGATTATGCTACCTGAAGACTTGAAGAAAAGCCCCCCGAGGAGAAGAAAACAAACTCACATTAAGTCACGTAGAAGGCATTGATTATGAGTTCAACTCTTGCACACGAAGGGGCTTACAGTACGAACATCCGAATTCGAACCGTCGTCCGTCGTCGGTTGTAAAGTGTGTGTGTGCGCACCACTATACCCACACACACGAAACGGCTGGACTGCTTCGGGACCTGAAAATGCATTCAACTTGGGGCGAAGCGACTTCAACGCATTCTCGCTGATCTTGCGATCCTTGTCAAGGTCGAGGCACATTCATCCACCCACGGTCTAATTGTTGGACGTTTGGTTAGATTCCATAGTCCGTTAATATCTACCCCTACCAGATCTATGGATGCTCGGAATCCCTTGGATAACTCGATAAAGTCTGCAGATAACTGAGCAGATTGTATGCCACTTGCGATCTCTGAAAAGCTGACACTCTTAAAGCAGCCACTAAGCCTGTGCATTCCTGTCTGTTCGCGAATTTTATAGCTCGAATCCCCCTCTCTTTCCTGTACTACCTTTAGATGACTAGTAAACGTATCAAACATGTTCTTCACATAGCCCTCTGCAGATACTCCGAGTTTTCTCTCATCTTCGGCCGCGTAAGCTACGATCTGTTTCTCGATCGAAGCGTCCTCAGGAAGAAGAATGATTACCTCAGCTAATTGGCGTGACTCCTTTCCAATCGAAACATCAAGCTGAGGTGCAACACGAGAATATTCCGACCTTAATTCAATTCCCGGATTGCTTCTAACTGCAAGACAGTGCAGATATTCATGCAACACTCCTCTCGGCTCAATGGTCCGTTCGAATAGTAATACCCCTTGTTCAATCAGTTCAGTAGTTATCGAAGAGTTGCCGATTTCTTTGTGGTCTCGGAGTCTGTAATAAGTTGCGATTAGATTCGGTCTCTTTCTAGCTTCCTTAAAGCAGTCTGTTTTCTCAAAATCCGCGGGTTGAACGAATTTGATCTCGGCTTGTGGGAGGAGCCCATCAGTTTGAAGCGATGCGGTGATTCGTTTTACTGCGTCTTCCTGCGATTCCGCGCTCACGGCGTAGATTATTAGTTGATTAGTCATGTCTGTCACATCAGCCACATTTTATTTCCAAGAGGTCAGGCTCGACTAGATTACCATGTCCATGAGAATCAAACATTAGGAAACTTCGTATCTGAAGAGGACTCCTAACTAAGGTTCATCGGAATAGCCCAGGCTTAGACCTCTGAGCTTGCCGGTCTTTATCTGTTCCACGACGTCGCGTTCTCTTTCATCTCTTGGCTCATAGACTACTCCTCTCACCATTAACTTCCCGTCCTCATACCATGATTCTTTCCATTCACCTATAGGCGAGCCACCATGCTCGTGTAGCATAGGTGTCCCGGGTAGTTCTGAGGCAATTTTCCTCAGTTGTTCTTCGGTGAACTGGACGGGCTTGCCTCGCACCGTAATTCGATCTGTCGTTGCCATAACCCCTTCAACCGGAAACGCGACTTTCCTCGTTGAAATGTCGTTTTGAATCCATTGATTCTTATCAGAATCGAAGTCGAAGTACAGAACGGCGTCCTTTTTTCCTTGCATAATTTGGACTGTATTGTCGACGGTCTCAAGGGCTGATCTCAACACGCTAACGCTTTTCGACTTCACATTTAGTTCGACTTTATTGGTACTGTCCGCGCACGTGAACACAATCTGAGAATCATCTTGCTTCTTGGCAATGTCCAACAATTTTTTCTTGAAACGCTCAAAGACTTCTTTGCCGACAGATTCCAGGAACCCCTTGGTAATTGGGTTAAAGGTAATGATGAGAATCGGCGCTAATTGTTCCAGTGAGATACCTGTCAGTCGTTCGTGTCTTGTAATTCGTATTTTAAAGTTGTTTCCGAAAGATGCTGCAAGCTCCTTCAGCTCCTCGTCCTTGTAACTTATGTCAGCCGAGATTTCGATCTCAATCCGGTTTGACAATGCTAGTCGCCTGCCTCAATTCCGGCAGTCAACTGCACCTTTGATCTGACTCCCCTATATGTTGTGAAGGAACGTTCGCCCTTTGCTCTTCTACGGAGGTAATGTAGAGTACTCTTCCCAATGCCAAGTTGCGTAGCTTCGGACGCAGTTAGGGCAATTATTCTTGCTCGCAATTCACAGCTATCGTCCCACTGTAGAGTTGGTGCAGGCTCCAAGAAGCCAACCAAAGTTCGTTGTCTCTCAAGAATCTGCAGAGTTCATTGAGTAGCTTAATTGGCCTTTATGCAGTTCTTTGATGATCTCTTGGAGTTGGAGCTTGAGAGTTTGCACTTTCGGCAGTAGGTTCTTTCTTCTGACATCAACGGCCCGAAGGCCACTATCATAGAATACTCTCATGTCTCGGGATAAGCCCGGTCTGCCAGACTTATCCAAAGACTTGGCCGTTCGGGGACGCGCGCCACGTATTTGTGCGAATTCCGCCAACCAAGCAAGCGAGTTGTTTAGATCCCTGATTTGTGCGCGAAGATCAGTCATCGAATCTGCAAGGGCCGGGTACACAGCCGCGCAATTGTCTAGTGATCTTTCATCAACTTCCAGTTTCTCCATAAGACGCATCGGATCCGTCAACGTTTTCTCGTTGCTAGTTAAGTTCGATCGCCACACTGACAGTCGATTATCGATTTCTCTTGCTCGCTTCCTCCTTTTACCATAAGCATTCAAACCATAATACGTAACGGAAGTCAGTGGAGTTACAATAGTCACTATCGCTGCGAGTATCGCGAGGTGTTCATTCGTAAGTTGGTTATTGAGTGTAGCAATCTCAGCGTTTGTTCTCTTGAAAGATATCTGGATGAAATCCCAATGGGTAATTCCCGAGTTCACTAGCATTGAATATTCTTGCCAGTCGAAACTTGGCCAGAGTTTGTTCAGCGTTGAATTACCTAGGTTTGTAAACGGAATAAGCTGGGGATAGCCGATCACCCATGCGTTAGTAATGTTTTGAAAGAAGCTCTCAGATGGTTGCAGTGGATTCATCCAAGATCCCAATATTGGTCTGTTGCTTCCAAGCACGAGTGGCCAAACGAATGTGTCATATGGAAAGTCACCATAGCTGAATAAATTCCAAGTGTACCTTTCATTGTAGAATGCGGTGAAGGCGGTGTCATTCCAACGCTGCCAACCATCATACTGAAAGCTCGTGTCTGTATAGTAGTCAGTTTTGGACTTGTCTGCGGGATTGGGAAACATCAGACCTACACTGAATCTTTGTGTCGTCGTCGTGTTCGATATCAAAAATATTTGAAACTGGTTTGTTGTCATAATTGGAATGCTATCATCCACATCCGTTACGGCAGCGTAGAAGAATGACACTTGAACTCCGATCTGATCTGCACTGGATAGGACAGTAGGGGTCTTTACAGCAAGCAGAACCAAAACAAGCAGAGAGATAAGCACCATTGAGCAAAACTTAGAAATCGAACTTTTCTGCAAGGTCTAACCCCTACTTACCTTTCCCAACTGCCTCCGTGTTCTAGCGTAGATTATGAAGGGCTTCCCCGAGCGGGATTTCTGCCGCAAGTAGTGAAGCGAACTCTTACCGATCCCAAGGTCCCTAGCCTCAGCTGCGGTCAATGCTAGAATCTTAGCTCGCAATTCTCCGTCGTCCTGCCTATCCAAGTTGGGCGCGGTTTCCGTGAAGTCAAGGGTAGGCGTCTTTCCCGTCAAGAACCGCCCTAGCTCATTGGTCTTCAGTTCGATCACAGTATCCCATTTCAACATTCGACCCTTGTACGCTACGCCGACGTTGAATCGTTCACGCAGCAATTCTATGAAGCGTTGTTTGGCTTCAGCCTCGAAGCGGTACCGGTAATCATCGTCCGTAAGAGTCACAGTAGACATTCGCGTGCATACTAGAACTGCAAACGTTTTCCTTCCAAAATCGTAATTCCATCAAGTTCCACACATGCCTGCCTAAACACCAGGTCTATGTGAACTGGCGCTTTGTTCTTCCCTCCCAACTTACTGTTGTCTCCGAGCGCAATATGCGCAGTTCCCAGAGCTGCCTCATCTTCTATTATAGCGCCTCGGATGTGGGCAAGTGGATTTAGTCCGATTCCGAACTCCGCAACGTTGAACGCCGCCTGATTTCGCGCGTCGTGCAAGACTCTCAAAAGTACCCGCGCATCGCGTCCACCCTTAATTCTTGTAGCGATGCCATGTGCGAATTCAATTTGGATAGGTTGGCGGACGAGGCCGTTGACTGAGGTGCTGCCATCGATAATGAGCGTCCCATTTGTTGACCCTTCAATAGGCGCTATGTATGCCTCAATATCGGGAACTCCAGTTGCTTCCCCTGGACGTTTGCACATTCCGGTTACAGCGCCCCCTCTTCTTCCAACCACGTTCAAATCGAGATCGGTCCCTGTTCGATTCCTAACCCTGATTCTTCTCGCAAGGGTGAGACGGCGCGCGACCTTCTTAACAAGAGCTTCTTGTTTTTCGAAGTCAGCAAACATAGCGCTAGAGGCTAAAACCGACATTGTGCAGCACGCCATTGATAGAAACCGCGCCCCCGCTCTACAGGCTGCAATCCTCGCATTGGAATGATAGAGTGTTGTGCTAGCAACGGATATTATCACGTCGGATGACATCATCGCAGAGACGACGGGACTGGGCGGTTCGCTTCCGGGAAGCGATCTAGGTCTCATCGTAACCATGCTCGCTTCTATATCAAGCGAATTCGCGGCGGCGACTATCATATTGCCTATACGCGGATCGGTGTTATAGTCGGTCACGATTAGAAGGCTCTCACTAGGTCTTGCGCGAGCGCAAACTCGAAGCAGATTCACCGCACCTTTGAAGGCTCTCGTCACAGTTCTCACCGAATACTAAAGATGGTTTAGAGGATAAATGGAATCAATCGCTTCGTTCGCTTCATGTACTGCAGGTAATCGTCTCCAAGTTCTCCTTTGAGCAGTTTTTCTTCCACTTTGACTCGATAGGCAAAAGCAAGTGTGAAAAGAACGGCGAGGACTAGGACACCGGCCCAAGTTCGAAGTGCGAAACCTATCCCAATGATGGTCAGCATAGTACCGGTGTATGCAGGATGGCGAACGACTCTGTAAGGACCGTTTTGTACGACCTTATGGTCCTTACGAACCCGAACGCTATAGGAGAAATATCTCCTCAGCGTCACAACCGCCCATTCTCGGACAAAGATCCCTAGCAGCATCATTACGATGCCGAGATAGAACGCCCAATCGGGTAGAATCCATACTCGAGATTGTGCGAAATAGAAAGCGATTGTGATGGAAATGAAGATGCTTCCGTATATTATCAAAAGTGAGCCCCTGTCTCGTCTAACCCTTGTCGCGCTCTGACCGCTGCGAAAGATGATAACTCGTTCCAATATGAGGCTGAGTATCCAGCTAACGTAGACCACGTAGAAGGCTGCTTGGTCGAGTTGCGATGCGAACGGGAACATATGACCCTGCGCCCTGCTCCCCTTGGCGATTTCTTCCTCTTAATGCCTAGCAAAAGTGGGCAAAACTTGCGAAAGCTTGAGGGTGGCACGCGAGCCTGATTCTTCCGGATGAGACGACGATCAAAAGCGTCTGTCCCCGCGGCTAGAATTTGCTGCATACGCAAACGCATACCGGCTCAGCGAATCCATCTTCAGAAATTGGGGGCAAGGGCGGGGCTTTCGCTTTCGTCCTACACCTAAGAAGCGTGAAGCTTCACCCTCCTTTTTTCTCGGATCAGCCGAAAACTGGAACCTTGTAGACACTGGCTGCGGCCCAGTGTACTCTTCTGGCCAATGGTGTGCTCATGAGAGCAGT
>JBEKPE010000039.1:0-15209 GCA_049521055.1 Bathyarchaeia archaeon | reverse complement strand
CTATCGGAAGGCGTAGAATCACCCCTTGTCATAGCACGGAATTCTAGCGAGGCAATTAGCAAAGCTACGGAATGGGCACTCAGAAAGCACGCTGCTAGGGCCTAGAGGTTGCATGAATTGGCAGGAAAGTACACAGTCCTTGGCTAAATTCACGAAACACGCGAAGGAACAGATTGCTCAACGCGGACTCACTCAAGAGGAAGTAATATCGGTGATCTCGAATCCTGTGAAGACCGTTCCGACTCGAGCAAACAGGCTTGCTTCCTACGGTCGAGTAGAGGGAAAGTATATAGTTGTGATTCATGAGCATGAGGAAGATGATGAATTGGTCGTTACAGCAATGAAGGTGGATCGTGCGAGGTTGGCGAGATTTGGCTTCACTGAAATATGATGCGGCCACGAAAGCGCTCTACGTGAGAATCCGTCCAGGAACGGTTGCGGAAACTGAACCACTCAACGATAGCCTCTTCGTGGACCTCGATGATGCGGGCAGGCTTGTTGGCATTGAAGTAATCCTTCCTAAGGAACTGCCCGCCGAAGTTGTCAAAAAAATCGCCGCAGTAGCCTGAGACGTGCAGCGACGACTTTCTCCGTGGACGCCTCGCCGAGAAGCGGAATCTCGAGCCCATCATCCTGCTAAGACCTAGAGGCTGGGATGCTCATGCATGAAAATGCTCATTCATAGTTTGGTTCCACATTTAATGCAGTGTGCCCATTCCGGTTCGGTCTCTTGCCCGCAATTCGGACACGTCGGGGGATTCTGTTT
Organism: Bathyarchaeia archaeon; assembly: GCA_049521055.1. Lineage (GTDB taxonomy): Archaea > Thermoproteota > Bathyarchaeia > 40CM-2-53-6 > 40CM-2-53-6 > FEN-987. Next base: position 14,443 of record JBEKPE010000039.1, on the reverse strand, counting down.
TTCGACCGCCTCCTGAACGGGTTCCTCTACTGGAGGGAGGGCCGCGCTCGATTTGCGTCGAATCAAGGCTATGCCAATTACGGTAAGTGCGACCCCAACAGCGAATACGACTGGGACGGCAAGGGGTAGATAATCGACCGAGTAATTTGCGGTAATTGTCTTTGGTGAATCCATCGTAACGTTCAGCCGCGGCATCGATGAGTGAACATCGCCGCCCCAACCAGAGAAAGTCTGAGTGACCCCGAAAAGATTCAGAGGCCATGAACCCGCACCCGACGGCGGAGCCGTTATCGTCGCATTCGATCCCTTATCGTACCAGCCTTCGGTGCTTGAATTTGTGGTTACTCTCAGAAGATATTGCGTCTTGTATTCAGGGCTGAGGGTAATGTCTCCGTCGATCAGAACGTGCCGTTGAGCTTGGGTAACGCCGTCACTCCACTGGACGAAGACGATTCGGGTTGAGTTCTGAAATTCAACGGTGGGCGGGACACCTACGAGGGGATTGCTCCCAACCGCGACCTGAAAGCTAGCTTCGCCGTTAGCTGATGTTTGGATGGTTGTGCTGTCGATGGTTACGTCGACATTTGGTGCGCCGAAGTTTATGTTGAGGTTCGCGGATTTCCCAATTTTGATAGTTGAGTGGGCAACGCCAGGTCCACTTACAGGGTCGTTGAAGAATCTCCAAGTTCCGTTGTCGAGGAAAAGAGCATAGGCGGTAAGGTTTAGGAAGCCTTCAGTTGGAGGCGCGGTGAGGGTGATATTCCAAACCTGATCGCCCCCATTCGAAACTGAAGTGGGATCGCTCTGCCATAACGGGCTGGATGAATTATCGTTACCGGGATAGATTGCCCCACGAATTGTTGCGCTGTTCGGCAGACCTTGAATCGCGTACTCAGCATCTAAGCTCACGGGAAAGGAGGCGCCGGGCGCCACTTGGCGAGGACATAGAAAACTGGCAACTCGCAACAGCCCAATATTAGATGACGCCGAAACCGCTACGAAAATGGGACTCAGGGCCAATGCGATAAGTGCGATGAGCAAGATCGATTGCGCTCTTACCATGTAATCAACGCCAACCATTCTAAGCGACTAACCGTGAACTAATCGATAGACCGGCTGGGAATATTATATGAATTGAACACGCACGCTCTTGTCAATCATACATGTGCGGCTATGGCCGTGGTGGCGACGGATGGATTGATTGAACTGGGAACTTTCGATTTGGCGTAGGGGAGCTACTTTGGCGTCGTTGGTTTCCGGAATCCATCGAGCGCTGAGAGTGCCATGTCACCGATGGCCGGCATAAAATGGTCAGCTACAACGACCAAGAACGCTACTGCAAAAACTCCTAGGATTAGGCCGGTTGGATAATGGGCGAGCGACCATGGCAGGGTTCCGCTGTAAAGTAGCCAGATCTCCAGAACGATTCTCCCGATATTCGCGAGATAAACGCTGATGGCAATAATTCCAAACGCTAGGACTTTCTTCTTCAATGCGGTCTTGGGAAGTGCAACGATGATTCCGAGGAAGACTGTGATTACTTGTACTCCCGTGCACATTCTCTGGACATCAAACTGGTTTACATAAACTTCGCTTCCCTGATACCAAACCGTGGCCTTCATCCCAATCATATTCATCACCAGGGCTGAGTGTTGGGCGGTAAGGTTCTCCAGGAACCAATAGTTGGGAATGTAGTAGAGTGCAAGAGCTATCGCGGAAGTGATCCCAAGAAACCTTAGGATCTCGTAAGCCGCACTCTTCCGAACAGCGCTAGGTTCCATACTCATCATTCTCGACGCTTGGACATTATCAATCTTGCTAGACTTTACCGAGGGAAGGGCGTGTGACGCTACCCAGCGATGAATAGTGCCCAATGAATTGTGTTTCTGGGACCAATCAATTTTCCGTCGTCTGATTCAACGAAATCGTCGTGAAAGCAGCATACTCTCCCTGAAAAGACAAGCGGGAAACGAGGGGGTGTTACTTCTTGCGTTTGGTCCGTCTCGCAGCGACAAGGACTGCGGCCAACGCTAGGACGGCAATCGCTGATGCCATTCCTGATGGGAACTCGGGGACTGGGACGTGTGATTCTTCCAGATAGAAGTTTATCGTGCTCGCTGATCCGGGTGAGACGGCTACAACGCTACTGTAGGGTACGTAGCCTGGTTCGACGACTGTGACGTTATACGTTCCCTGAGGGACGTACATTTGGTAATCGCCGCCTCCGCTGCTGTAGGCTACGAATGTAGTTCGCCCGTTGTTTGCGTTCACTGAAGCCCAGGCTATAGGTGACAGCTGATCATCCCAGGTCATGCCATAAACCGCGCCGGTTATTTCTCCGCCACCAGCACCCCAGACCTGTTGGACGTGCGGCTGCGCGCTAACACTAACCAGTTTCGTGCCTAGAAGTAATATTCCGATCGTGAGAACCGCTAAAGCAAAGTACCGTATGGGCTTCATAGCACGTCACTAGGTTAACGTTGGAGAGTTCCAATAAAGGTTGTGCAACCGTTTCTGCTAGTTGGGGATAGCTGCACATGGACATAGCAATTGGTATGCCATTTGCGCCATGGAGATTTAACGAGAGAAGTGAGTAAGGTACATGCCTACCGGTGCCTGAGCGAGATCGGAAATGACTCCAGGCAATACGTATGGGTGCTAGGACTTCAAAGCTCTGGTTCGGTTTGCTATTCGCAGCGATGCTACTTGGTAGCATAATTCCGTACGTTAGCGCACAGACCTTCCTTACCATACCTCAACCGGTGGCTTCAGGGCAAAACCAGATTCCGGACTTCTATGCCGGGGGAACGAGCGATGGGTACACGCTCCGCATTTCACCACAGGGTGGCACTTTATCGGTAAACGATTACCTATCCATGGGGTTAATGCCTTGGGGATATGTCACAACCCAATGGGCGACCGGAAAGGTCTACATGTTCTTCTTAGTCAATGTCACTCAGACTAACTTCCGGATAGGCTTTCTCTACCTAACGAACTCCACAAACGAGGCGTTCATCCTACGCTGGTACGACTACGCCTCCAACAATATTCAGGTCTGGACATTTCAAGGAATTCAGCATGTTTACAATCGAACAGTCGCGGCGGGTCCTGTGGTACTTCCAAAGCTAAACATTCCAGCGGCTGCTAAAGTCACCAACGGTCTCTCGGCCCTCGGCCCACAGCTCTACCTCAGATCAACATATGGTAAGTGGCTGAATGGAACGACTGCACTATCCATCTATCCACTATACAACCAATACTTCACCGGCGCCAATGATTACAATGAAGTTTGGTCTCTTCTTGCAGATGGAGTTGGCAACTATTATTTTGCGATACTCTACATGCAGAACAACGACGCATCGCATGTTATCATAGAACATCAGCTGCGATTGAACGATTACCTGAAACTCAATGGGAGTACCGTAAACGCACGGTGGCAGTTGGGCGACTTCGTGAATCAAGTCACCGTTAGGACTGGAGTTCCGAATCTGATGGTATCGGTGGATGGGTTCCCATTTCAAGCCAACCAGAAAGGCATTCTCTCCACCTCTGTTCCCAGAGGAGCCATAACCTTGCAGGTTCCGTCGGAGATTTCAGGATCCGAGAACGCGAAATTGACCTTCTCTAATTGGGGCAAATTTGGAAATTCAAATCCGCTTCGGGTAGTCATGAACTCGTCCTTGGATATTACGGCGAAGTACACCGGTCAATATTCCCTTAACGTCAACAGCCCTTACGGAGACGCGCAAGGGATGGGTTGGTACATGGCTGGGGCAAACGCTACTTTCACCGTGAATAATCGCACCCTTGACTTCGGAAACGGGACTAGGCATGTCTTTTCGCAATGGAATGGAGATTCCAATTCCACCTCGCCTGAAGCGTGGTTGATCATGAACTCTGGAAAGCAGGTGACCGCAGAGTGGAAAACGCAGTACGCCCTGAGCATAAGCGCACCAGGGTTGCCCGCGAACGCTAGCACCAGTGTTCTCGTCGGCGATCAGTCCATCACCCTCACCGGCCCGGCACCGGTCACTGAATGGGTTGATGCTAATCAGCAATTGGCCATTACAGTTCAAAATCAGCACGTTCAGGCTCCCACCGGAAACTACTCGTTCTCCGAACTCCGCGCGGACAATCAGACGTTTGCGGGAATTGTGGATGTAACACAACCGATCACGATTTGGTTGATGTACTCGGCGTCGCCTAGCAGTGCTCCGTCCATTGGTTTGAAAACAAGCCAAGTGCCGACAGCGGCGACGATCAACACGGATATTGCTTCTGTCTTTTTGAGTAATGGTTTAATGATTGGAAAGAACATTCCAGCATTAACACCAATGATCAGTCTCACGGCGACCCTAGCAAACTTCGGGTATTTGCTAGCGGCCTTCATCGTCCCAGGTGGTTCGCCAATAGCGGGCTACCTACTGGGAAGCCTGTTCATTGGTTTGATCTACGTCCTCCCAGTCAGCGCGGTCGCACTGTTTTACCGATCCGCAAAGACGAAACGTCAACCAAACCTCAGGACGTTGACACCGCTGGCAATTATTTGGGCAATCTCACTAGCCCTAATATTCCTGAGTTCTAGCGTTGCGGCACTGCAAAGCCTCGTGGCCACACTCCAAATTCTACTAATGCTCACCACGATGCTTCTGTTTCCACTCGTAATCGCCTTCCGTATGGCGAAGTTAGCTGCGTAGACAACTAACAGATTTCAGAATTCTCTTCCGGCAAGTAACGTTGCTGGATTATTGTTAATCGAGTAAATTCATCGTCATCGCGCCTGCACTCCTCCGTGCAGCTAAACACTTTATGAATTCCACGGATTCGCCCTCTTATCTCTTCGGTCGGCGAGACTATGGCATTAGGCATCATACGGAAGGTTATCGTGCTCTCACTCGTTCTCTTCGCGCTCGTCTTCGTACCGAACGCCTCACACGTGGCGGCCGCCACGAGCATTCACCCGACGGCCATCTACGAACCCGCATTGTCGACTGCGTCAAACTCGACCCCACTCCCAGCCATGCCCCTACCTGTGCCTTCCCCTGGGTACGTTGCGTACCCGACTCCAATTTCGGGTACTTTGAAACTCGCGATAATCGCAGCTTACTTCTCCAACATTAATTTCTCAGTTAGTACGAACACGATAAAGTCAGAATACTTCGGACCAAGCCAATCAGCGGCTTCCTATTATCAAGAGGACTCATACGGTAAAGTCACGTTAACGGGCGACGTCTTCGGATGGTACAAGCTTCCGTTCCCCGAATCCCACTATGGCATGGACTGCACGGGAATCGATGACGCGGGTTGCGACGGACAGGACGCGTCTTGGCAAATAGCGCAAGACGCATACAACCTCGCATGCCACGACGTTAACTTCGCCAACTACGACTACTTCATCTTCGTACATTCGGGAAACGGTGAAGAGTCGAGCGGTGTCAAGAACGACGTCTGGTCAGTTACATACCTCGGTGGAGTATGGGTGCGCCCAACCACTTGCTCGACCGGTATAACGTTAACAAAATTCAATATCGTTCCAGAATCGGAAGCGGGTGGAGCTGTTCCGCTGGGAGTATATTGCCATGAGTTCGGACATCAATTGGGCCTGCCTGATCTCTACAATACGAATACAGGTCAGACGATCTTAGGTCCATGGTCGTTGATGGACAAGGGTTTGTGGAATGGTAACCCACCGGGCTCAAGTCCGTCGCATATGGACGCTTGGTCCAAGATGCAACTAGGCTTTATGACTGGGTCGATGATTGCAACCGCGAGTTCCGGAGTAACGTCTACTTTCACAATTAACCCCACGGAGATTCCGAACAGTAATGTTCACGTTGTTCAAGTACCGTTGGGTTCTGGTTCGCCACCGAGCAAGTATTATTTGATTGAGGTTAGGTCGGGGACTGGTTACGACTCTGGTCTCCCCTCCGCGGGCGTGCTGATACTTTACGTCGACAGTACGCAGCTGATTGGTAAGGTGAGGGTCATCAATGGTCATCCGAGTGTATCGGAGCTAAATGAGGCTACGTGGAGTGTCGGGCAAACCTTCACCGACACCGCAAACAGTTTGTCTGTAACGGTCACCGGCCAGACGGGTAACTCATTCCAAGTGAGCGTGAACAGAGGCGGAGGGCAACCACCACCGATTCAGCAGCCACAGAACCAAACCTACATCGACTTAGCCATCGCAAGCGTTTCGACTCAACCGCAAGTAATCACCCTCCCTAACACAACCGTGACAATCACTGTGCAAATTTCAAACTTCGGCACAGAGGCCGCGAACAATGTCCCAGTCGCAGTAAACCTAGACACGCAGCTCTACACGACCCTGCAGATCTCTGTAGGCGCAGGTGCAACAGCACCTACTACTTTCACATGGGTTTCAACGGCGGGAAGCCACACGTTCAAAATAACGATCGACCCCAACAACACAATCAACGATACAAACCGTGCCAATAACGTATCAACATTCACACTGAACGTCGGGCCAACACTCACAATCAACATCCCCCTCAACGTATCCAGCACAGGAAACGTTTGGGTGATGATCAACGGCGCAAAGTACAATATAACCTCAGGCCAATTCCAAACAAGCGTCCCGAACGGAACGGTAACCGTTCAGATTCAGCCGGCGGTCAATACGTCGCTCGGAGTTAGGCAAAGTTTCACGGGTTGGTCAGACGGGAGCACTAGTAACCCACGACAGATCACGGTAACATCGGGTTCCGTACTCCAAGCGCTTTACACAACCCAATACCTACTCTCCATCACCCAGAACGGTGGAACCACAACGCCCAGTGCGTGGTACAAACCTAACGCAACCGTAACCGTATCCGCCAACAACCCATCAAACGTAACCGCGAACGCCTCCAGATACATGTTCTCTTCATGGAGTGGGGACCTCGCCTCGAACTCAACCGCATTAACCGTTACGATGAGTAAACCAGTGGCCCTGCAAGCGAACTGGATCAAGCAATACTACGTAACCATAATTTCACCAACCGGTTCACCGAGCGGTGAGGGTTGGTATAACGCCGGATCCGTAGTCACGGTCGGAGTTCAATCGACCGTTCAATACTCAAATGGCACACGCATGATATTCAACGGCTGGAACGCCACCACGCTAGGGCGCAACCCTACTGCGCAAATTACAGTCAACTCACCAACTAGGCTGCTTGCTGCGTGGAAAACACAATATCTGCTCACAATACAATCCCTATACGGCTCCGCTTCCGGCGCCGGGTGGTATGATGCTGGAACACAGGCGTCAATCAGCGTCCCATCCCAAATTACTTACACGAACGCAACCCGCAGAACATTCCTCGACTGGACCGGAGATTATGCAGGCCCCTCAAACAACGCGACCCTACGAGTAGACTCCGCGAAGACAGTGACTGCGCAATGGAACACACAATACTTAGTCACTCTAGGCGTTAGCGGATTACCGAACGCCACAGTCCTGACGTTGAATTTCAACAACGCTTCCTACACTCTGCCCGCGACCTCAAACTACCAAGCCTGGATCGAGAAAGGAACAGCAATCAACCCAACACTAAACGAAACCGTCGCAAACGGAATCATGACCTACAAATTCACCGGCTGGCGAAACTCCACCGGAGGAACAACTCAAAACCCACTAACCGTAAACGCTCCAGGAACATATGTCGCATCATACACAACTCAGCTAAGCCTACCCGCAATACCCGGCTTCCCCGTAGAAGGAATACTACTCGGATTTCTGTTCGGATTGCTTTTCTTGGTAGTAAACGGAAGCGCAAGGACGGCAGAATGTGTGCGTGTGACGCTTAAGGACGACTCTACGGCTTTGAACCATAGCGAGGACAACTAGTTCGTAACCCTGAAGACAATACTCCTCACGGTAGCTGCCAGGCAGGTTAGGACGAATAGTTATCTGTACCACCAAAAAACAGCTGTGTCAGCTGAGCTTACCTTCAAAATCTTCGACAGTTAGAACTTCAACCAGTTCACGAGCTGCCTTGGCCAATGCCGCATCTTGCGTAACAAGTGCTGTATCTGTTCGCTTAGCTGCAGATACGTACGAGGCGTCGTAGTATGTCAGTTTTCGTCGTATCGCCAGTTCAAAGGTTGACGCCAGTTCGAGTTCCGACACGCTGAGAAGATGAAGCATTTCTCTATCAACTAACACACGAATTACGCTCACTATTTCCTTTGCGTCTTCAATCGATACCTGCTGAAGAAGATAAGCCATTTTCCAAAGACCGTTGCATGCTTCGTATATTGCTAAATCAGTTATCGCAAACCAGTTATCGCGCGTTTCCGTTAGCAGGCTCCTTCCATGTTTCGTGGCTACCGGAAGAAGCGCCGATGCATCGAGAAGGCACCTCATCTGGCTTTCCGGTCCTCTCGTACAAGCCTCGCTATGGCTTCAGCTTCTATCTTGCCGCCCACTCGATGTTTCAACGTGTCAAGCCTCGCGGCAAGTTCTTTCATCTCCGTGTCACGGACGTATTCTTCCAAGAATGTTCTAACAGTCTGACTGATATTCACTCGACGCTTTTCCAGTACTCTCTTTACTTGCTTTGGGATTCTGACTGTGATAACGCTCAAGAGCTCTCACGTATTACAGGACGTATTACATCGGTATAAAGCCATCGTCAAAGATGATAGGGCCGTGGGAAAAAGACGGTTCAATTGCGAACATGGTAACTGCTTGTCGACTAGCGGATTTCAGAGCGACTTGGGTGTTCTTTCAAGGCAAGTGCAACATCGGCTTGAACTTCACAGACGCAGCCTCAGCTGTCCTCCATGAGGAGGAGAGGAATTTGCGCAATGTTCACTCCTGACAGCCACTTGCGGAGTTAGGAGTGATCGTGGTATCCTAGAGACTTACTTCAAATTGCAAGCTCAGGTGGGTTGGTTGGTTTTGTGCGTGTGAGGAAGACGATGCCTGTGTTTTCTTCGACGCGAAATTGCGTCCAACGGTCATTGTAGGCTTTGCCTCTTAGTTTCTTTATTCTCAGTCGCCTTCGTTGTCCCGCGCCGGATTCGTTGAGTTGGGTTTCGATCACGCAGTCGGCGGATTCTTCGAGTTTCGTCATATCACGATCATCGATGCCCGCTCCAACGGTTATGCAGAGCTTTCCGTTGTTTGCTTTGACCCGTGCGGCTACTGTTTGAAGGAAGTTGATGACGTAATCAATCCGGAGCGCCGTGATGAGAGGGTTTAGTGAGTCCATGTAGATGTCGGCCCCATTGCCGGCGACTTGAAGGCATTTTGAAATGCTCAACCCTAAGTTTGTTAAATCGGTGTGTGAATTCACTGAGAATTCTTCCATCGAACTGCCTCCACCCACGGCTGAGTAGGCGTCGATGAACATCAAGTGGGTTGGGTCTTTCACGTCGGGGGCGTTTCCTACTCCCAGCCTCATCATGCTGTCACGAATTTTGTCGGGGTACTCAGTGTTGGTTATGTAGATTGAGCTGCCGGATGCTAGGTGCTCTGCGGCGAGGCAGTTGAGAAGAACCGTTTTGCCCGACCCCGAGTTTCCGGCGATTACCACAAAGCACGCTTCAGGTAAACCACCATGTGTTAACTGTGAGAAGTAGTTGAAGTTTGTCGGGTATAGCTTGCCGCGTTTTCTCCTGATCAAAACTACAGACGCTAACGCAATGATTGCTATCGAGGCTGTGGTTGTAATGGTCCGGTGAGGGAATGGGACTGGAATTATAGTTACTCCGTTCTGACCCACGTGAAGTGAGGCTTGGTATGATGTGAGGAGATAGTCGACGTGGGCGATATAGTTACCCGCGGGGATGCTTCTGAATTTCGCTGTCCCATCTAACCCAGTCGACACGTGTTGAACCTCGCTAATTTGGTAGAGGCTTACGTTGACGAAGGGCACGGGGATATTGAGTAATGTGACTCTAATGCTGGGTGAGTACACTGTTAATTGAAGCGTTACCGTGGTAGCGTTGTTGACCTCGAGGGGAAATAACGATTGGGTACCGAGCCATGAGACCGTCAGGTTTAGGGGCCCAACAACTTGGGTGGACGGTAGAGATAGCGCCCCCCAACCACTTGCGTTCGTTACCGACCTCCAGAACGATTCCGCGTCAAAACCCACCGTTAGCGTAGCATTCGAAAGACTTGATCCATCGGAGGCCAAGACTACAATCGAGACGGGGTAAAACTGGGTAACCCAAAACGGCTGACTGAACGAATAGTCGTTCCCACTCGAATCATGCAAAAGTAAACTCGCCTGCCACTGTCCCTCCCCGAAATGTGAGGCGACGGCGTATGTGGTGGAGTAGTCTGTAGTGTTCTTGGGGTTTAGGGGTAAGCTGATGCTGCTTCCGTTCTCTTCCGTGAGCCGAAGTGCGGCGGAGCTAAACCGATATACCCCAATCGCGTCGGTGAGGGTTGCGTTGACGCGGATCGACTGAGTGCCGTTGGCACCCGCTTCAAATATTCTGCCGAAATTTCTCTCGCCAAAATATTTGATCTCGGCGTTGGCCGGATCTATTGTCGGAATCTTTACGCTCGTAGGAGCGCTTGCATCATCCCATACCAGAAGGGGCCTGCCGGTTCCTGAGGTTTGGGCAATGCCTATGTGAAATAATATCGTTGATCCTGCGTGGAATTTGTATGTGATCGCGGGCCCCACACCGAGGGTTACGGGAATCATCGCCGTGTTCAAGAAGATCAACGTATCAACCCTGGCGCCCGGCACGAGTGTTTGCAACCCCCCAGGCGTTACCTCCGCTAACTGCGCTCCCACGGTCCCTTCGAAGGGGCCACTCGCGCGAACGTACAGGTTGAACGTCAATGGCCCTTGAATTTGCAAGTCCTGACCGAGGACTGGGCTGAGTTTGAAGTCCATGCCGTTCGTTAGGTCCGCAGCTTTCTGGGTGTTGAATTGTGGGAGAGCGGTGAGAGTGGCAGAGCTGCCGTAGCCGTGGGCGTAGAGGATTACGTATTGGGGGTTGGTTTGTGCCTGCGCCTGAGGAACCGGGAGGAATGGTATGAGGATGAGCAATGTGAGTATGAGGATGGGGAGGCGCATCGCGTTAACCTGGCCGTGGTACACGCACGTGCCAAATTAGGGTTATCGGTTCTCTTAACTCTTCGGCTGATGGCTTTGAGTTAGCTTCGTTGGATCGACTTTCAGGATTACCCTCGGCCACGCGGGGCCTGCATTGGATTCCTGTACCATCGCTTCAGCTCCAACGCCTTTTGACCGCTCGAACCTCAAGCGGCCCCGCCTACTAATGTTCAATACGGCGACTAGGTCGCGGTCGAACATTTCTAGGCACGCCTTACACCAGACTTTGCGTTTCAATTCCTTGCTCGATTGGAGTCTCTCCCCGCATTTCGGGCAAAGCTGACTTGTTCCTCTGGTCTCAGGCTTGGTTAGCGTAATTGTGGGTACGCCCGCCCATGCGGCTTTGTATTCGATCTGCCGTTTAGCCTCGTGGAAGGGCCAACTATTCATTCTGCCTCGGTAGTTTCCAGTTTGCCGGTTTCCTTTCTGGTACAGTCTTCGAATTCCGCGGACGTCTTCGAACACTATTGCCTGCCTATTCCTGAGGGCAGACTCAACAATCTGTTTCGACACTTGGTGAAGTAATTGCCGTACGCGGTTGTTTCTTCGTTCACCATACTTGCCGGAAATAATTCTGCGTATGCGTGCGTCGTTTCGCCTGAATGATCTGGTGACGCTTGTTGTGGTCTTGGTAATTTCTGTTGTTTTACTAATATCGTAGCAGGTGACTTCGGTTGAATTTCCTACGGTTAAGTTGTTGAGGTTCCTATCCACGCCTACGACATTCACGATGTTTCCAATCGGCTTCACTTCTTTACTGATGCATATCGACATCGATTGCGGGGTCAAGGTGAACGAACATGCTCTAAGCCTCGAGTCGGAGAGGACTTGATTGGTATGTGTGTTTAGTGGTATAGCCTCAGACTTCCTCCATCCGACGGGAATATGTAAGTTTCCGTCGGAGATTTTGAATCCGTAGCAGGAAGCTAGCAATGCTTTCCTCACGAATGGGTCTCGCGTTCTGTGGCCTCGTCGCAGCGACTTCTTTCTCGCTCCTAGAATCCCAGCTGCCCTAGAAATAGCGGAGAGCTTGTAGTAGGAATGAATGTTAAACCCTCGGAGTTGTCGGTAAGACAGACGTGAGAGCGTCTTTAAAGATGATGCGTCGCTCGCCAGTCCAATTTGGATGCATATGTTCGTCATGGCACGGAGGTCCTGCATCAAACCTAGGAGTACCGGTGAAGGTTTGAATCGTTGAGTAACAGATTTCCTGACCAGCACAGGAAAACCCGCAATGCCACTTGATTTAAGCATTGGAGGGCTAGACAGCCGAGTAGTTAATCGGACGGAGCTGTCTATGATTCATCTGCCGAAGCGAAAACGCCATTTTGAGCGGTTTTCAGGCTGAAAATTCCATGGTTGAATAAATTTTCATCCATTTCCATGCCGGAAATGCACATTTCCAAGAATGTATCGGGTTTCAACTGTGCCCCTTATATGCGTTTAAGGCCGTTTGCCGAAATTGTATGCGTAACGTTTGCGCATAACAAATTAAAGGAGAAATAAAAATTTGCATAAGAAATTAACTGCAACGCTAACAATCGCTATTTTCCTAATTAGTACATTCGCAATTATTGTTCCAACCCAAGCGCACTTCACGTTAGGCAACCTGTCCGGAACTAACCCGTACGCCATTAACAACTTTGACCCGCACGTAGCTGGACCAATCGGTTATGTTTGGCCTGGCAGCGGTCAATGTGCGTACCAGGGTAACCCGAACTCAGTGAGTTCTAGTTGTTCACCAGGTTATCAGTCACCTTACCCGAACGGTAATCCGCCGGGTGCACCGAGCAATTCGTGGTATCAGCTTCAAGGGGACACGTATGCCCCATTCGGAGCAGTACTAACGAATTCGACCGGTGACATGATCTTCGCAATGAACGCAACCGGCACTCCAAACACATGGACGGTGAAGAACAGAACCGGCGGAGCACTAGCGGCGACCCAAGGCTGGGATACATGGTTCATCCTTATCCCACCTGAATTCAACGTACCGGGTGCAGTAGCACTCGATTCCTCACAAGTCGTTTCGACGCTCACTAACAGTTACGACCGGTACCTTGTTGCGAAGCTTGGCCCGAACGACAGATATGCGCCAAACTGGACTATGGTTGCGATAACAGTCGACGCTACCATCGACGCTAACAGCGCAGGTAGCGTATACTACAACCACCAATACATCAACTTCACATCCGCAGGCGAATGGTACTACGCCAGAATCAACGGCGTAACCGCACCATCCGTGGCGGGACGATACTTCTTCAAAATGGCTCTATACAGCAGCAGCAACGTCTACGGTGTCGGTCCAACCTTAGCAGGACACGGCGCAGCAGGTGAGCAACCCTTCGTTTGGGTTCCACCACAAAACTGGCCAGTCATGCTGGTTAAGGGTGAGACTGATCCAGCCATCATAACCGGAACTCTCCGGTATGCAGGCTACAACTCAACTCTATACCAAATGCCGATCGCGGAGGCTGGTAAGGTTCGGGCGCATAGGACTCTGCGCATCGATCCCTACACGGGCCAAAACCGACCGGACCTGGGAACGATCGACTCACAAGCGTACGTGAACGCTACCGCGAACGGCCACTATGAACTAGAAGGCCTCGCACCAGGCGTTTACGACATCTACGCTGAAGCTGCTGGGTATCCGCAGGTGTTGTGCAATAGTGGGATAACTGTCCTGAAGGGTCAATCCCTTCACTTCGACTGTTTCCTCCAACCAGGCCCCGTGATTCACGGTAACGTGTACACGAAACACCAGTTCGGTGACGAACCGTGGCCAAACGGGCCAGACGGTGGTCAGTACATCAAGATTGAACTCTACGCTAACGCAACACTCAGCAACCAAGTTGACCCGAGCGCTGGCGCACCAGTCTCATGGTCCCCGCTACCATGCGTAGCTGGAGGCCAAGAGAAATACTACGGCCGGCGCGCGGCTGACCTGTGCGGTGACCCACACGATGGATCCGCAATTGCGTTTCCATGGCATGAGTACAGCACAGTCAACGGCGTCTTCTACAATGATGTGCCGAACCCCTTCACGGGTGCGACTAATGGTTACTCGCGTGACGTAGCCATTAGCAGTACGTTGGGAAACACACTCCTGACGTCTGACCCGCAAGGTGTCGGTCCACCACAACAATGGTTTGTCAGCGGTGGTACTACGACTCCGTTCCACTTTGAGTTCGGTTTGAAGGGTGAGTACGGTGCTCCAAGAGACTTGTCGGGAGAAGTTCCGCAGGTTTACGCTACTTGGATCAACGGTCTCACAGCAGGCAGGTACTACGTACGTGCCTGGATCTTCCGTTACGTTCAAACAGCCCTGGACGGTTCAACCTTCCAGGAATACTACTTTG
>JBEKPE010000038.1:0-15895 GCA_049521055.1 Bathyarchaeia archaeon | reverse complement strand
AGAATCGTGAAACCCTCCGATTTGCGCCTAGCGATAAAATCATCCAGCCATTTGCGGGTCGTGAGTGCTCTGTGCTCGAGGAGTACGTCAGAGAGCAGGTCGACGATGAGTATTTTTCGTGTGCTAGGATTAGGAGTCGCGCCGAGGGCGTTACTGAAGGAGATGTTTAGATCGTTCAGGTTTAGAACGCTCGATATTTTGGAAACGTTGGGTGAGCTAGGAGCGATCTTGTCAGCCTGGGTAGTCAGAACGTAGCAGTTACTCGTATACCGCTTGGCCACGTCTTGGCTTCTCCCCAAGTCACGTGACATGAAGAATACTGAGTTCCCCGACGACAAGCTGGATTCGATTATCTTTCTGAAGAGTAGGTCTCTTTCGTCGCAGGGAGGCGACACGAGGACGATGGCATAACCATATGGTAGGCCTCCACCGAGAAGAGCGTCTAATTCCAAGTAACCGGTTGAGAAACTGTCTGTCGTTGCTCCAACGGGAACAGCCTGAGACTCATGTTTTTCGCCTTGCGGACCGCCGACATGATCAACCATTGCCGATTTCTTCTTCCTCCGCCTCATCAGAAACACTAGAGAGGCCAACAGGGCCAGCGCGACAGCTAGCACGATCGCACCACCGATGACCCCAAAGTTGGTCGACGTTGAGGAAGTTGTAATGCTGGTCTGACTTTGAGTCACTTCAGTTGATGTCGTCGGCGTAACTTGTGCCACACCTACTTGGACATGAATCAACTGGCTAACGTTCGCTGTGGCGCTAGTGCCGGCAAAAACCCAAGCAAGTATCTGCAGCCCCCAATTGACAACTTCCGAAGGTGTTCTAACGGCATCCATGACTGTAACGTTTACAATCTTGATATAGGGTGGGGTCGCGACCTGAATAACGCCGATTCCAGTACTATTCGTTGTGATAGTCTTCCCCGTATCAGCCGAGACGACGTCAACTTCAGCAACGACATTCTGGTTGACAGGATTGCAGGTTAACATGAGGTGCGTCGAGATCAGGAGGGTCTGATTCAATTGGGCACTCGCAGGGAAATCAATTCCTGTAATTTGCACTTGACAAACTGGGGCTGCGGTAGCATACCATGTCCACAATTGCCCGACCGAGCCGACCGCCACCAGAGCGCATAATAGGACAACAAATAGCGGCTCGGCCCGGAGCTTAGACATTTACATACGCCAAACTGTACAGGATAATTTGGACTACGTGGATATGTGCCTTTTCGAGACAACCTCAAAATGAGACTGAATCAACCCAGTTACGACTACCCCAAACACTTTGCCGAAGGCGAACGAGCATTACAGAAACTTCGTAGGAAATGGAATTGGTGCCGAGGGCGGGATTTGAATCCGCGACTGGGCCCATCCATTAATTGGGGTGGTCAACCCGGTCTTCAGCTTCACCCTTGTTGGTCAAGTCGGGTGCTCTCCCAGGCTGAGCTACCTCGGCGTTCCTGGGCGAAATCCGTTGTGCTGGCCGCGTTGAATTAAGCCTTTTTCCTGTGAGGAATGCTGATTCTCGTCTGGAAAATCGTCTTAGTGAATTGCAAAGAGGCAAAGCGTCGTCAATATCCCGGGAACAGGAATCAGCTGCCTGCGACAGGTGTGAAACATGTTCCAATGTTGAATCAAATATCTTACTGGGATAAGATCTGGCTCAACTCTCGAGTCGACAGCCGCCTATCTGAAAAGTCCTAGACCCATTGAACTCAGACCATATCGCAATTCGAGCGACAATATTATAAGGGTGAGTGTCTAATGTGTCTAGACGTATATCGACATAGGAGACACATATAATGGAGCGAATAACCACATCCCTTCTGGCAACCGCCAGACAACAAGTATTCACAGCCGTAGCCATGGGAGTAGAAATGGCCCTGACCTATGGCGCCATGCCAGTTTTCATCAGAGAACTCTCCCCGACGGTCTACACGACAATCATTTTCGTCATAGGCGGCGGAGTTGGATTCATAGCAACACATCTCACCAAAACCATAGTAAAGTCACAACGCGTTTGCTTCCTGAACTCAATCAAGGAGGAGAAGGTTCGCGGAGCCATATACCTCAGCATCCTTACGGCAATCGCCACCGTCGCCCTGCTCCTTCATCTATAATCAGAACGCTCCATCCGACTCAATGGAACGGCTGGTTGAACCCGAAAGCATTAGGTTCTGTTAACTCTTCGACTCATGAGTTTGACGAGTTAGCTTCGTTGGATCGACTCTTAGGATTACCCTCGGCCACGTTGGGCCTTCATCGGGTTCCTTTACCATCGCTTCAACTCCAACGCCTTCTGACCGGGCGAACCTCACCCGGCCGCGCCTACAAATATTCAACACGGCAACTAAATCGCGGTCGAACATCTCTCGGCATCGCTGACACCAGAGTTTCCGGCTTAGTTGTTTGCTCGATTGGAGTCTCTCCCCGCATCTCGGACAAAACCTGCTCGTGCCTCTGGTCTCAGCCCCACTCAACATGATTACGGGCACTCCGACCCAAGCGGCCTTGTATTCCACCTGCCGCTTAACCTCATGAAACGGCCAATCATTCATTCGAGCACGGTAGCCTCTACCCTGCCCATTCCCTCTTCGATACAGTCTCCGGATGTCACGAATGCCCTCGAACACAATCCCTTGTCTATTCTCAAGAGCCGACTCAACGACCCGCTTTGACACTCTGTGCAGCAGCTGACGGACTCGGTTCTTTCTTCGCTCACCATACTTGCCGGTAATGGCCGATCGGGTTCGAGTGTCATTACGTTTGAACGATCGAACAATGTCTCTCGTCGTCTTGGCGATCTCAGATGCCTTGCTCATTTCATAGTATGTGACTGCGTCTGAGTTGCCTACGGTCAGATTGTTGAGGTTTCTATCCACGCCCACAACACCAGTCAGCTCCACGACCGACTCCACTTCCTTGCCAATGCATATTGACAAGGATTCTCGGCTCAGGGTGAAGGAACGTGCCCTAATCTTGGGCTCAGCTAGGGTTTGAACGGTGTGCGTGTTCAACGGAATAGCCTTAACCTTCCCCCGTGCGACAGGGACGACTAGTTTGCCGTCCACGATTTTGAATCCGTAGCAGGAAGTCACTAGCGGTTTCTTCAGGTATGGGGTCTTCGTCCTATAGCCACGTTTGATAGACTTCTTCCGTGCTGCAAGGATTCCTGCGGCCTTCGAGATCGAACAAAGCTTGTAACATGATGGTAGCTGAAAGTCTCGAAGCTTCTTGTAATATAGTAGTGAAAGTCTCTTCAACGATGAAGCATCATTCTCCAATCCAATCCAGATGCAGATGTTCGTCATCTGTCTAAACGATTCCATCAACCCGAGAATGCGCTCATCGGGATGGAAGCGTTGCTTCACCGACTTCCTCACAAGCAAAGCTAGACGAGAACCAGTTATCCTTTCGGCAGCTTAAAATGTGGAGAGGCAACCGAAACTACTCGCAACGAATCACCAGAACCCCATGAGCCGTCAAGTTAACAATATTGGCGACTGTATGCAACTCTTGATTGTACTGGCGTTACAGCATGGCCCAACAGAACACAAGGAAATGTCCGCAATGTGGCACCGTAGCCCGACAAAAGCAAACCTATTGCGGAGGATGCGGCCAACGCCTCACCGTATGCTCGATCTGTAACACCATTAATTTAGCGTCATCAGAGTTCTGCCACAGCTGTGGTAAGTCCATTAAGGCCCGAGGGCTGGCCTCGGAAGAGTCTGGTGTTTCCTTGCCCTCCGTCGGTGTGGAGAGCAGACAGGTCATGCAACCTGGTAAACCTGGACCCGCAATAAGCGTCCGTATGCTCGAAACAACGGAATCATCCGACATGGATGGTCGTGTCCTCAAGTATTTGGAGGATCACCATGGAGGAATATCGATACGAAGGACCTCTAATGATCTGAATGTAACCACGGAGCATTTGATCGACTCACTCACACGGTTACAGAAGAAGGGCCTCATCCAGAAGGAAGAAACAACCTTCGTGGAACGGATGCATAACTGCCACACGTGTAACAAGACAATAGGAGCAGACGAACCCTACTGCCGCTACTGCGGTGCCAAACAGGCAATGATTGAGGAGTTGGAACCTCAGGCAATTCTTGATCCGCGTACGATGAAGGTTGCGTTGACGATGCTGAACCGAGTAGTAGAAGCGAAGGACCATCCAGAATATTCTGTCGTAGACGAGCTGACCACAACCATTGGCGCAGTTGCACTTGGCGGAGAGAAACCTCAAGATGCACAGGAACTATCGTTCCAGGATCAGCTCAGGCTTCTTACGCTCGTCTTTGAATATTCACGCGACAAAGTGATCTACAAGGGCGAGTCATTCGGTGAATACGTCAGGTGGCCTTGGGAAACCATGAAAACGGGAGGCGACTGCGACTGCAAAGTCGTTCTATTAGCTTCCATGCTGGCCAGCCTCGCGTTCCGAAGAATGCATTTCCTCATACTCCCACCGGGAACATATGTCGACACCACCAAGCATGAGAAGCGGAAACTGCCGGGGCATGCTTTACTTGAGGTCGAACTAACAGACGGAGGGAAGAGAATTCCTTTGCGCCTGGATCCTTCTTGCGTGGATTGCGATGTGGACGACATTTCACGATCAATGAAACCGTTTCTCTCGAGTTTCTACCGCATCCCGATAATCCCATGAAGGCAAACATACCCTCGTGGATTAGGGGCTAGTGGAGGTTGACTTGTTCAGGGCGTAATTTGACTCTTTTAGCCGCGCTCATTTTTTTCGGAGTCGCGAAGCGATTTCCGGTGGCAGTGTTTCCCAATCGATCTGCCAGATGTAGCGCGCGGTTTCCTTTTGGTCTTCATTGAAATCGCGTTTCACGATGCCTTCCTCTTCCATTCGGTTGAGATATTCGCTGATCACGCTTCTGCTTATGCCCAAGTGGTCTGCTAGTCTCTCAGTTCCAGCCTTTCCGCCTAGCTCCGTCATCCCTAGCAGGGTTCTGTACCAGGCCAGGCGAATTCTGGGCTGCTTGCTCTCGGTGATTGTCTGTTCCAGTTTGCCTATACGTTGATCTATCTTTGAGAATCTTGATTCAAGCCATTTCTTTAGGTCATCGTCAGCAGCCATTGGCCTCATCTCCATCTAGGATGCGCACTTCGAGCTCTGTGACTCGTTCGTCTATTTGCGTCATCCTTTTTCTAAGCCAGTTCGACAGGTCCTTGTTCATTTGTCGTCGGCACTGTGGTGTCTAGGCGTGTTTAAAAATGTATCGTCACTTTCGAAAGCCATATAAACTGATGTGTACATTAACGTAGATACACGTATCGACAGGCGAAACAGAATGGACGCAGTCATTATCGTCTTCGTTATGGCCACAGGCTTCGTAGCTGTAACCGTCGTTCTACCAATCATATTCTGGTTCACACAAACCAACACCTTCAACCAAACCTCCATACGCCCCGCCGAGAACCCCAACAACTCCTACTTCCAAACCAAACCACTCCCAACCCCGCAACCCCGGCCAACCTCATACATGAATCAGTCCAATATCCATAATCATCAGGACTTTCAAGTCAAGGCGTTGCCTCCCTATTCGGTGAAACGTTCACCGAATAGAAGAATGGCAGTAGCCTCGTAAGCTTGGGACAAGGACTCTGGATCAACCAGAACCGTCTTTATCACTTTGCACCAAGGAGTGCCCGCATTTGACGCAGAAGGACCTAGCGAAGGGCGGGTTACGAAAACCGCATTCTTTACAGATTGACCCTTTTGGACGGAGCGAATGCACTCTCGGAACGGTAAAGCTTGCAATTGCACCTAGAAGTAGGACAAGAGCCAATGATTCTCCCCAAATATTTCCTAGCAGTGAGGTTGTCTGACTTGAAACCTGGGTGACAATGGGCGTGATTGTTTGCGTAAGAGTGCCGCTAAGAACAGTGGTATAGCTCGACGTGACAGTTGTTACTGAAGTCTGTGTCAGAGTTTGAGTTCCCTGAACAGTCGAGTTCGGAGTCTGTGTCGTAGTCGAGTAGCTTATTGTGGGATTCGTTATTGTCGTAAGAATTGTGGTGGTCGAGAATACCGTTACTACCTGCGTCGAGCTGGAGATGTAAGTCGATTGAGCCTTTGAGAAGGAAATGGATGAATAGAATGCAACAGCGCAGAAGAACAGAATGAATAATATCGGTTTAAGGCATGTTAAAAGCCTAACCATCTAGATCAGGTCCTCTTCAACGATTCGCCGCAGCCCACACAATACTTCCCTGAATAGGAGTTCTTGAACCCACAGCTAGGGCATGAAACTACTCCACGCTTCGGAGATTGTTTTATCACGTTAACCCCGATGACGAGCGAGGAGATGAGGAGAGTGGCCGCGAGTCCAAGTTCAACCAGAGGGTCGGCCACGCTCACTGAAGTCGAGGTCGTAGTTGAAGTAACAGTCGAGAGTTGTGTAGCCGCGTAGTATTGAGACTGAGTCTCCATCGTGCTGCTTGTCGAGAAGAGAACGGTCGTCGTCTGAGTACCAGCAAGTTGCGTCGTAGATCCCGTCATTACTGTAACTGTCTGCGTAGCTGTGTTTCCGACTATGGATGTGCTTGTCACAGGCGTTGTTACTACGTAGGTACTTGTGAGAGTTGTTTTGGTCGTAATGGTAGTTTCCGTGAATGTCACCTGGAAACTAACTGGAATGTTGGGCATGGTAAAGGTGCAAATGAATCCGGCTTGAGGGCCGCAGGTGACTCCGTTCGTTATGTGGTAACCGGAGACCGTCCAGCCTGGGGACGGGGTAGTCGTGATTGAGACTGCCGAGCCGGCGAGGACTTGGCAGCCGGAGGGACAGGAGGGCGAGACGGCGCCTTGACCTGTGTAGGTCGTTGTGAGGGTCTGGTATTGAACATAGTTCGCGTTGGCAGAAACGGCATTGTTTGGCATCGTGAATGTGCAAGGGTCAGAACTAAGCCCGTCTGAGCAGCTGGCTCCGGTGATGTTCCAACCCGCAAATGTCCAGCCTGCAGCCGGAGAAGCGGTGACATTCACGACTTCCCCAACGGGTTGCGCGCAGCCCGCTGGGCAAGATGGGGAGACGGAGCCTTGTCCCACGTATGTGGTGGTGAGGATTGGAGACGCTTGGAGAATGATAAGTGAGACCCTGGGAGATTGCTGTTCGTTTGTCAGATCCTTAAGGTAGAATTGTTGTGGGCCCGGCGGTATCTTTGAAGTTACACGCATCGAACCCGAAACATCTCCCTGACCGTCAGCCGCGGCTTGGTTCTGGCATACGGCCGTAGCGTTATTGTCGGTTGTCAAACAAGAGGCTGCTACGTCGGTCGGATAGAACCCTGACCCCCGGAACTGGATCGATTCACCTTGTGAGTAGGAGGTTTTGTCTGTCCAATCAACGTGCAGTTTGGGGCATGGGCCTTGCGGGCAACTGATCGTTACTGTAAGTGGAGGTGCTTGATGGGTTATCCCTTGGGACGTTCCAGTAACGGTGATCGTATACGTCTTGCCCGGTGAAGCTGCCAGAGCGTTGACGATGAGTGTAGTTATGACAGTGGGATTTCCCGAGGGTTGAGCGAAATATGCCGATAATTCCCCATCCTGCGGTGAGATCTGTGAGGTTAAATTCACACTCTGAGAGGAACCGGAAACTAATGCAACCGTTACCCCATCATACCCTGAACGGTTTGGGGCTACCGAAAGCGAATACCCATTTAGACTCACGCTGAAATCGAAACCCGCCTGAGCCTCGGCCGATTCGTAAGCGTTGAGCGCGACCGTCAGGATGGTAAGGATTAGGAAAGCCATCAAGAGAGTTCGGGTCGCGCGATTGATCAATAGCATTTTCCTCGGACGATTCATACAGGTGATAGATAGCTCTTTGTCGCGTGATCCATATGCTTACGGTGCACCGCCAAAGTTAGAAGCTTTCAGCAGATTTCGAGTGCGGCGTTTCGCCTACCCCGAAGACACATCCCTCCCTCCGCCGTTACGGTTTGGACTTGCACGAAGGTTTTTAGCCGCACATTGAAAGTTCTCGGATTAGTGGGCCGGTAGATCAGCCTGGTATGAGCATCGTAAACTAAGAAACGATGCGATCACATCGTCCGCTTGGCATGCGGGAGGTCGCGGGTTCAAATCCCGCCCGGTCCACCAAATTTATGTCTTCCTTTTCCCGATTTCTGACCGTTTCTTGTCCGAACGCCTCGGATTTTGACCAGTTGGTTTTTCGGTGCTACGAGATTTCCTAATGGGTAGAAGCCCGCATAATTCGCAGCACAACATGTTCTGAGGAAGAAGAGAGCTAAAGTCGAGAGAAGGAGAGAGAAGATAGGGAGAGGCCGAATGGACGAGACCAGGAGACAGAGGCAGACGAGGATGGGGAAGACAGGGAGGGCTAGTCGCAGCTAACTCGCAAATCCGAACCCAACCTTCAACGCAATCCAACCTTGAAAGGCGCGTTAAACGATCAGATTAGAAAGAAGTTCAGCAAGCTTGTCATTATCCAGCTTCCGCAGCTTCCTCATGAGCCAAGAGATAACGGTGGAGCCTTACCTTGGCTCTTCAGCTCCCTGTCAATCGCTGTTAACTCGCGTCGGATGCCCGAACTAACGATCCGTAATTACAAGGTTTGAATCTTCAAATCCGTAAGTCCTTAGACTGATTCGTATTTCGTTTTCACGAAGGAGTTCCACAGTGACATCCTCATAACCTTCAGGAACATAGAGGCAGAAAGTTTCGCAAAGACGTGAATATCTTAGCCATTGGAGAGCTTCATCTTGATTGACTCCTGTCTCAGTCTCGACCTCTGCAAGCATGATAGTTCTTCGATTTTCTAGAACTACAATATCTGGATATGCGGGCTCATTCTCGGTTTCAATGCCCTTCATTTTTTGTGAGCTAGTATTAGTGTAAGTCACCCAATTCGGGTGATTCGGATCCGGGAAACGAAAGCTTTGTTCTGCAATTCTAAGCACAAGCCTATCATGGCGATCGATTTCTTCGGTCATTGGGTTCACCCTCTCAGCTTGTTAGCCTATTGGTACGGTTTCCATTCGTTTTAGTATCTTCTTAGTGTTGCTACTGTTGGGGTTGAACTTCGGTTGTCCACGGGCTCAGGTTTGCCGCTAACACGTGAATCCAGAAGTCCCCTTTGTGGAGCCTGGGGTTATAGCTGTTCAGCTGACCAACTTGAAGGTTAGATTATTTGATTTCAGCAGCTGCGCGCAACTCATCGGATTGAATTGGCAAAGTATTCATTCTCGCTAAGCTCTGACTTGGCCGTTCAGTGGGCTAAGGTGGGTGAGAGAGGGGTTGGCTAGCCTACGAGTTGAGTTATCTTCTTTGCAATCGTGTTCTCGACATGAACCGTCCATAGCATTTCCGGCACATCAACCGCCAAGAATAGCACCGACAATAGAACTGCCTCTGCCGCGGCGACAGCGATGTTCTGGACCCACTTACCTATGCCAATTTTGATTGTGAAATCGTTGGAGGTTCCTGTGATCGCGATTGTGAAGCATCGCTCCGCTGTTATTATGTCTCTAAGAATTCCTGCTTTTTGAGCCTGAATAACCGGCCCGGAGGTTGCTGTCGTAGATTGCACCTTATACCCGTCACTCTGCAAATATCCAGAAATTTGCTGGGATAAAGCGCCTAGATCCTTGTTCTTTCCCTGAAACCGCATTTCTTTAAACGTAACCAATAACTATTCACTTCATCTCTATCCATGTTTATCGTTACATATCAATCTATCCATGTCCATCGTTTGATGAATGATCCCAGTCGGTATCGTCGTCAACCAATCACCATCGACTATTCATCCCGTTTAGAATAGTAAAACCACCCATCCAACATCGCTGTCCTTCAGGATACGCATAACCTGCATGAATGACCCAAGTCCGAAAATGCTCAGTGTGATGAAGGAGAAGGAACTCTATCCGCATAACTTACAATACTATCAGGTCTAGAAGCTGGTCTCGCCGCGACCTACAAATTTCTACAGGTCCTGACCGCACGTCTACGCAAAGACCACGTACCTAGCATATTGACTTTAGAAGAGGAAGTCCATCCGCCAAATTTTGTGAGCATGCTCAAGCCTCTCTTTGACGGTATATTCGAAATGAAATCCACCCGAACGGAACGGCAACGTGAAGCACCAGTTCCGGATCGCGTCACTCAACACCGAGCAGTACACATCAAAATGGATAGCGCAGATAACATGTGTGTTGACAATGTTTCTCGCCATCGGTCAGAGCCACAAACCCATCATAACATGAATACTACAGAAACCGCGATAATGTCTCGGTGAAAATACCGACTAACGGTTCACGCTCCGTCAATACACAAGAAACAACCATACCATTTCACTGAACAAATAACCCGAACGGAACGAGTGAGCCATTATCCTGTAGCTCAAGCCATAAGGCGCATCGCGTATAAGGTTAAATATATATCCTTATATGGCGCTGAGACCTCTATGTGATAAGTGTTCTTAGTTTGAAAACATGTAGATATTGCAATAAACAGAATCCAGACAATAATAATTACTGCAACTCGTGTAGAACCGTGCTGAGTAATTTCCCTGACCAACCACAACGAGGACAGTGTCTGATATGCGGAACCCAAAACTCTGGTGACTCACGCTTCTGCGGCTTATGCAGTTCACCACTAATCAGATACGGCTAAACTCTTTCTTTAAACCCATTTCCACTCTAACTTCCCCTCATCATTCTAACATGAAAGAATCGCACTGCAGTTATTGCAGCGCTTTGATTTTGCTGGCAGTTTGCATATTCGATATTGCTGTTACGCTATAACGTAAGGTATGCGAAGTCTCTTAGCTCAACCTCAGGCGTAACATCGCCGCTGTCGAGGTCAGAATTTGGCTAACAGAATAGGCCGGATTCACGTGATAATGCCCCTGCTGTTTCTCGTCCTATCACTTCTTTTGCCAACGTTCATCAAGATCATAGATTGCGGAATGTTTGTATTAAGACTTCGGAGCAATCGAGAATTGATTCATTGTTAACGATATAGATACATAACCTTATAAACGCAATATGATTGATTACGTGGTAAGGCGAATCATTAATGGATCTATTAGTTGCTATAATTGTGATTCTGGTTATTCTCTGGCTGTTTGGAGTCATTGGTGGTATCGGCGGAAGTCTAATTTACCTCCTGCTTGTGATCGTCGTCATCGTAGTAATAATTAGACTACTTCAAGGCCGCCGTGTATTGTGACAGAAGTTGTTGCCATAAGTTATTTGAAATTAATGGGCGATTAGGCGCGTTGGGCTGATTACTTTTGGTGTGGAGGTGAGTTCTTAATGGCCATGTACAAGTGTGCGTCATGCGGGAAAGAGTCTAGTTCTGCGGGTATGTGTTGTGGGGCGCAGATGAAGGAAAAAAAGTAGCTTAGGAGGGCTTAACGTAAAGAGCCTTCTCAAGCCTCTCATATTTTATGGGATCGGGAAGTTCGTGAAGGGCCTGCTCTTCCACAGTACAATGAGGGAGGGTAGAAGTGAAAATTTGAGTGGTGATCGAATTTGTCACCGTCTCTCATAGTGGATGCTATTGATGAGAATATTCAGGCTCTAGAGAACTCAGTCAAGGTCAGAATATGGCTGGCAGCATAAGCAGGATTCACGTGATAATGCCCCTGCTGTTTCTCGTTCTATCGCTTCTAGTTTCAGTATTGATGTGGCTTTTCCTTTCAGTATTGGTGTGGGTTGCGGGTGTTCTTGTTTTAATGCTGGTCGCTCTTTGGGCCTATTATGATTCACAGAGGGTTCAAAGAGCCTATCCTGTGTTATGGAAGGAGCTGCATTCGGGTCGTGAGATTAGCCCGCTTTGGATGGGTCTTGCGACGTTATTTCTCTCTGTGGTCAGTTTACCTCTATACGCCGTTGAGTTGCATCGTATTCGCAAGATGCAATCATTGTCTTCTTGAGTCTATCCTAGTGGGGGACTTTATTTTTTGGGACAGAATTTAGGGAGGTCTTGACCCACGAGTAAGGTACCTTACTCTATTGAGGTATTGGTTATCTAAAATAGGCGAACGCCTTTTCGGCCCTCGTCGAGGTGAAACGCTTGCCCTTCCACGTGATTGAAGCGAGTAACTTGGTGAAGTACTATCGTAAGAAGAAAGAACCGGCTATCGACAACTTGAATCTCGCGATAGATGAGGGCAAGATATTCACGCTCCTTGAGAAATGGGGCTGGAAAAACCACATTCCTGAGAATCGCCACTACCCAGCTCCTACCCACCTCTGGCTCTGTGACGGTTTTTGGACTTGATGTGACGAAAAATGCTAAACAAATTCGCCGGAGGGTGGCCATTACTCCACAAGAAGCCAAGCCCTTCTGGACTCTGAACGCTTACGACCATGTTTTGCTCGCGCTCATGATGCGTGGCGAAAGCCTCAGGGAGGCTTCTGTAAAGGCGAAATGCGTGCTGGAGACTGTAGAACTTGCTGAGTTCGAGAAGGTACATTCGGAAGAGCTGTCGGGCGGGTTGAGACAAAGAATACTGATTGCGATGACAATCGCCTGCGACGTTGACTTGATGTTCCTTGACGAACCCACAATAGGACTTGATCCTGTCGGGAGAAGACGTGTATGGAACGAATTGATTCGACTAAAACGCGATGAAGGAAAGACGATAGTCCTGTCGACGCATTATATGGATGAGGCCGAAGCGCTGTCGGATGAGTTGGCAATAATAGATCACGGCCATGTCCTCGCGCAAGGCACCCCAACTGAGGTGTGCGCGAAGCATCTCAGTTCGAGAATCCGGATCGACGTGGCAGCTGGTTTCACAGATGATGAGTTGAAATCCTATGGAAAGACAACCAAGGTCGGCAACCTCTCCAGACTTTTCGTTGACGAGAAAATGGCAGGGAAGCACTGAAGCGAAAAGCCACAATTTCAATCGCACCCGTTACATTAGATGACGTTTTCGTAGAGATCGTAGGCTCAGGCATCGACGAAGAACAACAGAATGAAGAGCTAGAAGCTTACACGAGAGGAGCATACGAGAGATGAGGGAGGCGATATCACAAGAGATAACGAAAGAACTCCGAACCATAGGCGCGCTAAGTTACTACTTGGGCATACTTCCCATGATCAGGATCCCGACACTGCTTCCTTTCGTGTTCTCAACGCCATTCACAATACTCTTCATACTTTTCGTAACCGGTCATGGAGCAACATTTCTTTACGGAATCGCCGGGGCGATAACCATGACCGTCTCCCAGCAAGGCCTTTTCCTCGGAGCAGACTTGACGAATTATAGAATTGAGCACAAATTCCAGTCAATGGTGGTAGCATCCCCTGTTTCTCCTCTTACCTACATGTTCTCGGTTGCGATGTCAGAACTCGCTTTCGCTGCACCGGCGCTCGTTATTCTGTTAGCAATTGTCCCTTTGTTTACTACTGCAATCTCTTCAGTCATGATCCTCGAGATACTTGGAGTGGTATTTCTTACATGGATAACGACGAGCGCCATTGGTTTCTTCCTTTCAACCTACGTTCTTAACACTCGTACGGCATTTCTTACAGTTGCCTTCATCTCAATCGTACTCTCGGTCCTACCACCCGTATTCTACCCTCTCCAGATAATCCCAGATCAGCTTAGATGGCTCGCTGAACTCGTTCCAACAACACATACCTCTGTCCTAATAGAAAACGCGGTAGGTCTACCTTCCACAAGCTCACAAGTGCTGGTCAGTTGGCTTGCCCTACCAGTATTCACAATCATCTTCCTCTCTCTAGCGCTATTCAAAGCGAAATGGACAGAGAACTGAAAACAAAGCCTGAGTGACCGAGGTTGAGGTCAAATCCTAAAAAGGTATAAGCCCTGACGAACGAATCAGCAATGGATTCCGTTCGAGAATTCTTTGAGTGTTGAGAGCTATGGCTGGCGACGGTAGAGAAGTGAAGCTTCTCGAGTCATTGGGTTTAGCAGCTGCTGAATCTAAGGTGTACCTGAAATTGCTCTCGCAACCGGGGGGCGAGATGGTGGAGAAGGTGGTGACCGCGTTTGGGATACCTGCGGCCATTGCTGAAGATGCCTTGAAGAGTCTCACAGACAAAGGCCTCGTCAAGATCTCTAGTAATAGAGTTGAGGTCGTCCAACCGCGCCTAGTCCTTCGAAAGATACTCGATCAAAGGAAGAAAGCGATGGAAGATCAGGTTTCCCACGAGGCGTCGATTGCACTCGACCTTGAAAAACTGCTAGAGCCCACATACTGGGAAAATAGGCTCGGAATAAGGCCGGAAGAGATCATCGAACCTCTGCGAGACCTACCGGATATGGAACTTCGGACCGCACAAATCTTAGGTAATGCTACTCGAGAGGTGTCAATTTTCGCTGAAACCTTCGGTTGGTACGAAAAGGTCCGAGAATCCATCTTCCAGGCCCATGACCGAGGCGTCAACATGAAGGTTTTGATGATGGTGAAAGATTCCTCCACCGAGCTACGGGCGAAAGAACTGCGAGGACTTGGCATACAAGTCCGTCACTGTGCCGAAGAATGGTACCCCGTCAGGGGAACACTTGTGGACGACCAAGAACTCGTCTTCGTAGTCTGGGCAACCAAGAAGAACGACGTCCCCCGCCCCATCTACTTCCGCCCGAACTACACAAAAAACCAAGGCCTCATCAGAATCTTCCGAGACGCATTTCAAAAGAGATGGGAAGAGGCACACTCAATCTGAATCACACATTCACGATGCACGATTGCGGCACGCCGAACTGAGCGTAGACAAGCTTCAATCGCCTCATCAAGTAACGTTCGTTCAAACCACGCACTGGGCCAAGTAAGTGTCCGTTACATTTACAGTCGCTTGCTCCGATTTTCGACAAGACCGGCGAAATATCCAATGCCTTTGAAATTGCGCTGTTTACCTTACATTCCAGACGGCTACCGGAGACAACGTACAAAGCACCTGTGACGTCGCAATCGGGTCGGGACGCGAGGTAATCGACATGCCACCTCAGCCTCTTTTTGCGTCTCAAATGTCTTTCAAGCCTCCCCTCTAGCGAAACAGCGCCGCGTCCCAATGCTGATCCAGTATAGAGGTAGTGGCCTTTTCGCAATCTGGCCCGTCCCAACTTACCGAACGTTGAGTAACCTGCGTCATTGCACCGTACAACTATTGTGTATGTTCCCTTCATTTGCGAGTCCTCCTCCGAAGTACAAATAGGGAGAAATGTGCTCTTATTCGGAAGGTAACTGGCGTGGACTGATTTGAAGGGAATAGTTCTCGCGGGAGGGTTTGCAACTCGGCTCCGACCGATTAGTTACGCCTTACCTAAATTGCTCTTTCCTGTTTTTGGCAAACCAATGATCTACTGGAGTTTGGACCTACTCAAGAGCGTTGGAACAGAGGAAGTGATACTTGGAGTAAATTATTTGGCTGAGACCCTAAGGCGCCACATCGGATCGGAATACAGAGGAATGAGCATAAAGTATTCCCTTGAGACCGAACCACTCGGGACCGCGGGGCCGATAAAGCTAGCCTCGACCGACACGACACTCGATGAAACATTCATCGCGATGAACGGCGACGTGATCGCCCAGATCAATCTTCGAGAGATGTTGAAACAGCACAAGGAGACAAAAGCTTTGATTACAGATGCGCTCCACGAAGTGAAAGACCCGACCAGGTTTGGTGTAGTTCAACTAGATGCCAAAAACCGAATCCGCCGTTTCGTCGAGAAACCGAAGCAGAGAGAGGCACCCAGCCGCCTTGTCAACGCCGGAATCTATCTTATCGAACCAACGGTGTTGCAAACGATAGCCCCTAATCAGAAGGTCTCGCTTGAAAGGGAGATATTCCCGCCTCTTGCCGAGGAAGGAAGACTCGGCGGATTCACTTTCTCAGGTCACTGGTTTGACAT
>JBEKPE010000037.1:0-17863 GCA_049521055.1 Bathyarchaeia archaeon | reverse complement strand
ACAATGTTGCGCAACTGATTTTCGAGAAAGCAAAGGAGGAAGGCATTATCCTTGCGGACGGCGATTTGGTGGTCATCTCCCAGAAAATCGTGTCCAAGGCAAACGGACTCTTGGTCGACACGTTAGGGATCAAACCCGGACAGAAAGCTGGAGCCTTGGCAAAGCGGACCAAGAAAGACCCCCGGGTCATTGAGCTAATACTCCAGGACTCAACAGCCGTTCTACGCGCCGACGCGCAAGCCTTTGTAGTCCGTAGAAAAGACGGCCTAGTCTGCCTGAACGCGGGCGTAGATAAATCGAATGTGGAAGGTCAATCTATCTATAGCCGTTTGCCCCAAAACTCCGATGTTGCGGCAGTTGAAATTCTCACCCGACTCGAACGACTCTCCGGAAAACTACTTGCAGTAATAATCGCTGACACTTACAGTCGCCCTCTCCGCGTAGGACAAGTGGAGTTCGCGATAGGGGTGGCGGGCATAGAGCCGATCGCCGATTACCGAGGGCTTGAGGATATGTTCGGGTACAGTCTGAGGTACAAGTATGTTGCCATAGCAGACGAGGCTGCTGCGGCCGCTGAACTCGTCATGGGGCAAGGAAAAGAACGAACCCCCGTGGCTATAATACGAGGACTCGATAGAATGAAACGGAGTACGGACAGAAACTTATCAAGGAAACTTCTCCTCGGTAGAAGACTCGATCTATTCCGTTAAATCCTATGGACTCAGCCGAATATCGATATTCGGAGAAAGTCATATGATTGCTTCCTCACGGAATTGTCAGAAAGGCATTTCTGCCGGTGGTTCTGTAGGTTTCTTATAGTCCGTGCGTGTCGGTTACGTCTCCTGCTGAACATAGGCCGAGTAAGGGAACGGACAGACAACGACGAGAGGGTCAACAAATCAAATTCAGTTGAGTGAACGATTTCATCTGGAAAGGCGTGGCGGTAGATCTCAACAAGTACGGTCGATAAAAAATGGACTTAAACGGGAGGGCCTTTGAGAAGCTCAGTGCTTTCATCAGTTCAAATATCAAATTGAATCCCACGACTCTCCCAGATTTCGTTTAATGCCCATCAAACACTGTCCATGTCGGTGCCTATCTTAGACACCGGCAACTGATCTGAGGTGAGGCTACGTGGCATGATTAAACCAAAAAACAATAAACAGGCAAGTGACGGGTTGAGTTTGGATTGAGGTTTGGTTTCAATCAATGAGCCACCAATGTAAACTGTGTCAACCAATCAAAGCATTTCGATTAAACGAGCAACTGCATGAACATCATTGGACGGCTCACCGAGAATCGTGCTGTGATGTGTGTCATCATTTGCGTCAATTTCATTCAGGATTTCATGGCTGCGCGGTTTGCGGTTGCCGATACACAAAGAAACATCCGGAACTAAACTAGCTTGAGATCAACGACCAAACCACGCACACGCCAGACGGCAGCTGAGTTAAACGATCGCAGCAAAAGTCTTATGGCTAAGCCTCACTCCTTGATTTTGACGGCTGGAAAAATGCGACAAAAATCTACCTTCGTCAAAGTCGCACTGCTACTTTTGATACCTCTATTTGCTTATCAGATACCTCATGCCAACGCAGCTCCTCAACTTTCTGTTGGCGACTGGTGGTCAGTTCAAGGAAACGACCAGACTTCCGCACTGGGAACTGGTACAATGGCGGGATCATTCTTAGAGAAAGAGAACTACACGGTTCGATTTGTGGTGACAGATATGAGCAACGATACGATGACAGTATTGCAACACAGTGATTCAACATTCGTATGCAATGCCTCAGACCAGTGGTCTTGCAGTAATAGCAAAGGTTCCTATTCCGTTGATAGACAATACACGATTGCACTCAGCAATCTTGTACTGACCAAGCTCACTGTAAATGGCAACTCAAGCACCTCCCGAGTTGGCTATCATACTTGGATTATGCAAGACCCATCGTTATTAGCGACATCGAAAACGGCTACCTATCTTTGGTGTATTCCCCATAGCGATGATACCACATGCTCTGATTCCGATGTGCAGGCTACAGTGTCAACCACTCAAGTAATCTTGAAAGGAGTTTCGGAAAAGGGATATGTTCTAACTTACAGCGGACCTGCGCTCGGCCAGTTCAACAACGGTCGAGGAGTCTGGTCCCTAGGTACCGGAACCGATATGCCGCAGTATGATTCGATGTATGGGATCTGGACAGGGGCAACTTACAATGCCGCTGCTAAAGGCATCGGATCAGGGGGCAACTGGACTGATGGATATGTTGAGCATGATTACTTCAACGATTCCAGTTTAACGTTCACGCCCGCAAACGTGACTACGGCTTCGAGCATGACTTCTACGAGCACGACATCAAGTAGTGTGGGAAATCCGCTGACAAGCATCCCTGGATTTCCAATCGAGTCGATCCTTCTAGGCGTTATTCTTGCTTTCGTAGTCTTGATCGTAAAGCGTTCGAAGACTGTAGACAACTAAGAGCAAATTAGTGCACAGCCAGACTCACGTGCTTTTCAACATTTCATCTAGAATAAGTCTTGTGGCCCGAATCGAAGAACATCAAACGCGTCTTGTCACCATCGTCGCTGGGAATTTCCTCGAAGTGATATTCTTTGTACAACTGCACCGTGTCTAATTCCGCGTCGAGAATGACGTATCTGCAACCCACATGCCCCCCTATTTCATACGCCTTTGCTATTGTAAAGTCAATCATTATTTTTCCAATACCTTTGCCCTTGTAACTTCGATCTCTAGCCATTTGCGCGAGTAGCATGAGTTATCTAGGATCGGCTTTCTTCTCTGACCGTTGTTCTCTACGTGACTGTTAGCACAATTGACTGCCCTAACGTCGTGTTGGTGTCTTGAGTGTACTCTGGTTTCTCTATCAAGAAAAAGACCCCTCGGTAAGAATAGAATCCAAGCCAACCCCAATTCACGAAAGGAAACTTTGCAGTGTCGTTATAGCCTTGAAGTTGCAGGTCGAGCTGGTATTCCGTTCCCGCGGCCGCGCTACTAGGAATGTTTACTTGAAATGTGTGTGGCTGCGAAAGGTCTGGGAGAATTTCACCATTGGACGTGGGAAACGTCCATACACTGCCAGCCACGAGTGAGGCGGGATTGGAAACAACCTGCAAACTAAAGTCATAGATCGTAACCTTTGCCGTGAAGGTGACGTAGAGGGTGAGTAACTGTCCCGGCACTACGTTCACATCTGAAATCATGTATTGAACTGTCCAGAAGTTAGAGTTCAGTGTATGCGATTGACCTTGGTCAGCTCTTGCCGAAGGCAAAGTGAAGACTATGCAAACAAGAAGAAGCAAGAGCGTTCCGAGCACAATTCTCTTCATTACGATGCCCATGTTCTTCTGGCGACGAGAGGTATCAAACCTTCGGTATCCCTTAAGCCATGTTTGCTATATTTTTCTCTCTCCCTTACCCCCTACCCCCACCGTCCACTTCCAGAATATTCAGACTTAATTTGCCTCGGTTAGACATCGGCGACTGAAGTCTCATACTTCTTTACTTGGAATAAAAGCCAGTTGGGTTCGGAGTAGTCTTCCGCGCGAAGGCTATGGCAGTGGGGGCAGTAGTAGGCTGCTTCGCTGCTCCACTTTCCTTTCTTTAACACATTGAAGTCCCAGAGTAGGGCCATGCTGTGTCCGCAATTATCGCATTGAACCATGATTCGAAAATACTAAACTAAATGCGCCCGATGCGGCCACCAATGGGTTCCCCGATCGAGCGAACATCCGACAATCTGTCCGAAATGCAAATCACCCTACTGGGACCGACCACGCAAGAGCAAGGCGAAGGCTTAGGGTTGCAGTCGCTAATGGCTACGAGACCGGATAAGACATTAAACCCTGACTGGTTAATGAGAATTCTTAGGTGAGATTACAGACCGCGGCGAGCTGAATGAAGCGTATTCTTACTATCTCCCTCATCGTTGCTTTGGTGGCTGTAGTCTCCTTCGCAGGCGGCGTTTATGTTACTCCCACCCGACAAGTAACCAGCTTCGAAACCGTTACTGAAAACCAAACGGAGACCAGCACCGTTAACTCAACGAAAACGACCACACAAACCCTGCAACTTAGCATGCCGAATCTTATGATTGGATATTCAGAAATATCCAGCTATTTGGCAGACCCCAATAAGCCGAACCTGCAAGTCGCCGCAATTATGTGGTCTTACCAAGTCACTCCATCCTTGACTTCATCTCTTCATCAGGCTGGCGTCCAGGTAGTTGCGCAGGCGTTTCCCGGCTGTGGTAATAATAACCTTGAAGATGGTCCCCTTTCACCATATGTAGATATTTGGTATATGGACGAGCCATACTTACGAATTACCGCAAATCCAGCTCAAGCGAGTTGTAGTAGTAGCAGCATTCCGGCGTGGGCTCCTTTTGTGAACCATGACATTGCTCAAGCTCACTTGTGGAATCCAAATATTGTCTACTGTATTGGTGAATCTTACATTTCCGACATTGAAGCCGAGGTAATTGCTGGAATCCGGCCAGATTGCTTTCTTGGGGAAGCCTACAATGGGGATGGATACGCAACATATAGTTACTTACAATCGTTGAAAACGACTGGAACCGTTCGTTATATTGGAATGTGGACCACCCTATTGACTTCTACGGATGCGCAAATTCTGAGAAACGGTGACACGATCCTAATTTGCGATTGTTTTGGGAACATTCCCTGGGCGACTACAAGCGCGTACCTGCAACATTACGGGTTTGAAGGAACTGGAACTTCAAATAGTTACAGTTTCTTTAGAATTAGACAGCAGTAAGGATCAGGCGTTTAAGAGAATACCAAGATATCATATGTAATTACCCACTGGACTCCATCAATATCGGAACTTTGTTGAGGAACAACTTTGGCGAAAACTCAAGACCAAGCAGAAGACTTCATGGAATAGGCTAGCGACCATACAACGTTGCAATAAATGCTCTAAACTCAAGAAATTGGCAATGTTTAGGCAGAAATGGCAAGGCTGCGATCAAACCTCCGAGTTCTAGCGACGGCCGAAATATGCTTCTGACACGCAAAACCTGAAAACCAACACGAACACCATGAGAAAGGCATTTATGGATTCACATGAAGCCCTTCTCGAAGCGTGAGGTTCCATGAGCGCATCCTCTCCCGTGGACGAAAACAAGGCTCCGGACGTTCAACTGGGAGCCGACGACAAGTACCTAGTCGACATCTTCGCTCCACCGAAGGCTATCCCAAGCCCCAAGACCTCACTGGAGGCTATCAAAGGCGCAGTCAAGGGCAAGATGCTGGCGCGGATGAAGAAGGAAGCAGTAGATTGTCCCGTGAAGCTGAAGAAAGTCTCGTTCGTGGAATGTTTCACATGTCCGAATTTTAACCGTAGAGTGCGCGGAAAGGTGGGATGTAAGGGACTCCCACTGCCGACACAATAGAATTCTACCCCTTACTCGATACGCCCGCTATTCTCGCGACCACTGCCACCAACGGATGAAGCCTTACGGGGACGATATCTCGGATGAAATCGATATCGTCCTTTTGAAGAAGCCTCAAGACACGCAAGCATCCAAGGTACACCAAAGCGCCAACCGCAACGAAAACGGGCACCATCACGAGTTTCGTTAGGAATGCGTGGAACAACGACAGCCCAAAAAACACAACGGCACCCATAAGCATTGAACTCACAGCAGCACATACAAACGCCCTCACATCTAGTTCGAAGAACCCACTTCTCGACGCCGCGTAACCATAGGCCAGGGCCGCGAGGACCATTAGGCTCGCGCGACCCAATGCTGGTCCCGACAAACCGAGCACAGGCGTGGCGACATGCGCAACGACAGCCAAACTAACGAGCCCCAACACGTTGGCCCCCGTATACCACTTTAGTTCGCCCACAGCCAACAATACCGCAGCATATACCGCCCCCACGGCGGTCAACCCAGTCACTAACGACACTATCACCGAAGGCAGTAGACCACTCACGTACGCAGGCCCAAAAATCCTGAGAGCAACATCAGTAATCGATGCAAAACCGACAGCGACTGGAATAACTATGATTGCTACGTACCTGCTGTAGTGCCGCACCAATTCCCTGATCTCCTTCACGTCATTCGCCGCATGCAGCGACGACAACGCCGGCAACAGAACGGTAATCAATGCATAGGGGGCGAAACCTGAGAAACTGGCTGCAACTATGGCCACGTTGTAAATTGCGAGCTGTGGTAGACCTTGTTGGGCCAGTGTGAACAATTTATCTGCTTGATTTATCGCGTATCCAATCAAGGCACTCACAAAAGTGATTGATGAATATTTCACGAATTCCGGCATCGAGAATTCCGCCGCTTCCCCTGTGACCCCCAATATTTTAATCGACGCCCGGATGGCGACGGCGAGCAAAACGGCGTCTCCCAAAATCCACCCCACGAGGACGCCTGTGATGGAGTAGTTGAAGAGAAAAACAGAAGCCAGAAGATAACGTGCCACACTCCACAATATGATGTAGATTGTAGCTTTGCGCATCTCGCCCACAGCAATCAGTGAGGCAATGCAAACTTGGCCTAGAGAGAGGAGAATCACATCAACCGCAGCGAGTTGGATAAACATCGGAAGGACATCCGTGCCCCCCAATAATGCGGCGACCACGTTTGGAAACAGGATAAGCACCGCACAAATGACGAACGCAATAGCCGCGGCGACTCCGAGCGACAACATGAATATTCTCGCGGCACCGGCCCGTGCTTTTCGAGCAATCAGGTCTGGAATAAATTTCAGAACTGCAAGCGGCGCCGGTATCGGTGATTGCATCGTCACCGGTTGTGCGAGAATACATAAGGTAACAAGGAACCAGATCATCAGGTTCAGCGCCGTTACAATGCCTACGCCCAATGTCGATCGCAGAACATTGGTCAATATGAGAAAGTACAGTGTGTTGGCTACCAGAACAACGACATTCGCAATATAGAGCGACGTTGCGCCCCTAGCAACAGCAACCCGTGAATGAGCCATTAACTACAATCCCGCTTACGGCAACCTAACG
Organism: Bathyarchaeia archaeon; assembly: GCA_049521055.1. Taxonomy (GTDB): domain Archaea; phylum Thermoproteota; class Bathyarchaeia; order 40CM-2-53-6; family 40CM-2-53-6; genus FEN-987. The sequence continues at coordinate 10,833 of JBEKPE010000037.1, read as the reverse complement.
CTTCGGATAAACTCCTCTCTTAATAAGCGGAATCCACCGCAAGGCTACTTTTCACGATTTGCCTGGAACCACGCGGAGAATCGTGCAACCCGCGACCCTCGATGAAAGCCTTTTACTTGAGGTTCAGCGTGCCTGCAATTGACTGGGGAACTCAGGTTGAAGGCGGCGATCCTTGCCGGTGGCGCTGGGACCCGTCTCTATCCCATCACAGCGTACGTTCCGAAATCCTTGATCCCGATCGGTAGCCGCTACGTCATCGAGCACATTCTGGAATACTTGAAGCGTTACAACGTTCTCGATATTGTGATGTTGATTTCAGAGAAGGAGTCGGACCTACTACGAAATCACCTTGATGACGGAAAGCGATTGGGGGTCAACATCGAATACTCCGTGGCTGAACGGATTGGGACCGCGGGCGCGCTCGGCGCTGCATCGACTCTTCTCGGCGATAGGTTCCTGGTCTATTACGGTGATGTTCTGACTGACATGAATCTTGCAGACATGATACGGTTTCATGAGGATAGGAGAGCGACTTGCACGATTGCGATGAGCACCTCTGTTCCGATGGAATACGGTGTCGCAAGAGTTGCGGAGGACGGAAGAGTAACCTACTTCGAAGAGAAACCCATCATCAAGGAATATCCCGTGAGCATGGGAATACTGATTTGCGAGAAGGAAGTCCTCGAATATTGCAAACCAAATACTGACATTTCACATGAAATTGTTCCAGAGCTTTTACGAGACAAGAAACGGGTATTCGCCTACTTAACAAGCAAGAGGCATTACGACATTGGCACATTCAAGAACCTTGAGGAAGTACGCGCCCGAGTTGGCGAGTCTAGAAGCCCGTTCCAACTTTCGTGAGTTGCGATCGCTTGGGTTACGATAAGGTGCTCGTGACCGGCGGTGCGGATTTCATAGGAAGCCACACTGTGGACGCGCTTCTTGAGAGAGGTTCTCAGGCTTGGGTTCTCGATAACCTTCCCGCGGGAACACTTGAAACATAGGGCGTTGGAAAGAAAACCCGAGGTTGCAATTCAGAAAGAACACCGTGACCCGATACGATGTCGTTGATTCCCTGGTCGGGAAAGTTGATGCGGTTGTCCATTTAGCCGCGATTGTAAGCCCACACCTATCAGCCAAGAAACCTCAAACGGTAAATCAAGTCAACGTCTCCGGGACGCTGAACGTCCTTCGCGCAGCCGTGAAGAGGAAGATAGACCGAATCGTTTTCGCTTCTTCATCCTCAGTGTACGGAAATCAAACGATACTACCTATTTCGGAATCAAATCCTTTGGAGCCGATTACGCCATATGGGGCATCTAAACTGTCAGCGGAAAAGTACTGCGGAGCCTTCCATCTATGACTTGAGTACCGTATCGATGAGGTGCTTCAAGGTCTACGGCGAGAGACAGAGCGAAGCCCCTACAGCGGCGTAATCGCGATTTTCACAAACCAACTCGCGAAAGGCCGTCAACCAACGATCCACGGCGACGGCGAACAGATTCGCGACTTCATCCATGTATCGGACGTCGTGAGAACTAATCTACGCGCGCTTGAAACAGAACGAGGAATTGGGGAGGCCTCCAACATAGGGACCGAACACTCGACAAGCATCAATCAACTATACGCAGTTCTCGCCGAGTCATTGCACAGATCTGAAATCTCGCCAGTGTACACAGCCTAAAGGCCAGGCGATATAAAACACAGCTACGCGAATTTGGAAAGAACGAGAAACATCCTCGGCTGTCAACCGAAGATCGAGCTGAAGCAAGGCCTCAACCTTCTGGCACACACCCATACCCGTCAAGTTTGATGGATTTCTGCGCAAAAGTTATTTCAGCTTCCTACGTTACGGCCACGCAGAAGACCCATGCAAGCGGTCGAATTGCGCAGACAACTCTTTGAGGGGAAGAAGAAAATCGCGGTGTGGGGAACTGGCTACATCGGTTTCTCTACAATGGCCAATTTTGCGGCACAGAGTGTATCATGTGTAGGAATTGACATCTCCGAACCGCTTGTCTCCGCGATAAACGCTGGCAAGACCCCAATGCCGAACATGGAGTACTGGTTGGGGTTCGACACGAAATACCTCGTACAAGCTGGAATGATTAGCGCCACAGTGGACTGGAAGAAGGTCTTTACTCCTGACTTCGAAGTCCACATGATTGCTATCCCAACGGAGAAGGAGGACCAGCCGTGGGACGGTGCGCTGCAAGACGTAATGAATAAAATCGCCGCATACCTGCGAAAGTCGAAGGTGAAGCCTCTCGTCATTATAGAATCAACCTTAACCCCGAACAAGACCGATGAGCTCGTCATACCCATCTTTGAGAAACAAGCACTTCACGTCGGGAAAGATGTATTTTTGGGGGTAGCTCCTCGACGGGACTGGTTCATCAGCCCCGAGAAGAACCTTCGAACATTGCCTAGGATTGTTGGCGGAACAACGCCTGAAACGACGAAGCTCATGATCGAGGTGTTGAGCATCGTTTGCGAGAAGCTTATTCCAGCTCCCGATCACAGACATGCCGAGATCGTGAAAAGCGTCGAGAACGCATTTAGGCACGTGGACATTACGCTCGCAAATCAACTAAGCCTAGCCTATCCAAGCCTCAACATGGTCGAGGTCCTCAAGCTGGTCGGCACCAAGTGGAACTTGAACGTTTATCATCCGAGCTTCGGAAGCGGCGGCTATTGCATTCCCCTGAGTTCCAAGTACGTCTTGGAGGGGGCCGAGAAGCCGGAATATTTGACTATTCTCAGGGAGACAATTGCGACAGACACCAGCCTCCCGTCCGTAATAGCCGATAGGATCGCGGATAGCGGCTTCAAGACGGTTGGCATTCTGGGGTTATCGTATAAGGGCGATTTGAAGGTTCACGTACTTAGTCCAACGCTGAGGATATCTAAGCGATTGATGGAACGAAAGGTGCACGTCAAAATAAACGACCCATACTACAATGCGGACGAGATTAAGAAAATAACCGGCGCGGAGACCTTCTCTTTTCCCGAGGGACTTTCCGAATTCGACTGTATCGTCATAACGGCCGGGCATAGACTTTACCGAGCCATTCCAGAATCTCAACTCAAGCAATACTTAGTCAAGTGTAAACTCATCATAGACAACTTGGAGGAGACATGGAAGAATCTCAGCTGGCCCTCAACAGGACCAAGATACTTGATCGCAGGGGACAGCAACTGGCTCGACAAGAATGCCTTCTAACAGCAGTGGCTGTTGGATGCCTAGAGCTGAGGAGGCACAATATGCTGAGTGTGCGGGCTCAACAACGTATCGCGTCCTCAAGCGAGCGTGCTCACTAACAACGTCACCTTGAAGAGCTCGTGAGTAGCAGGCTTGTTGACGCAATTGCGTCGCATAAATTGACTAGCCTAGTCGATTGTGCCAATTGCCTGGATGTACTTCTCCGTGAATTTGACAGGGTCTCGTTCGGCAGGAATGTCAGTAACCTCTTCGCCATTGTAAATGACCTTCAGACCACACAGAAGTGCTTCATGAATCATTCGAGGCAAACCGTCTTCCGTGGTCATCCTAATCAACTTCCTATGCTTTCTGTATAGCAAAGGCATTTGAGAAGGCTCAACAAAGGGGATCACGAATATGTTGGATTCGTCAACACGATAGTTCGCGGGATACGCCTCGCTGCCAATTATTGTTACGCTCTCGTCCGGGTGGGCCCGCGCATATTCAAGTATCCAAGGGAGGCGGTAGATCGCTTCATTTGTTGGGCCCCCTGGGCAGTAGTAGAGAACATCACGTTCGGGTTCAATTCCGCGGAGTGCAGGGTCCTTGAAGTTTTCCGTCGAGATTGGAAACGGCAAGATAACGCCTTTGCGATTAGTAAGCTCCATCAGGTGCGGAGACACGTAGAAGATCAGGTCCGTCAGCCAAAGGACAAGCCGCCAGAAGATTTGCTTGTGAATATCCTTCTGCCTCGCGAAGCGGTAGGCGTCGCTGCCCACAAAGTGTAAGATGGTCTTTTTGCCAAGAAGCTTGGCCGCTATAATGTAACGGCTGCACGTCTGCAGGTAAATCCCATACACAATGTCAGAATTCCATATCAGTTTCAGATCCGGCAGTTTGACACGGTCCGTCCATTCAGCATTAACGCCGTTCGAGCGGAGAACTTCAGCAACCATGTCCGCGTTGGGCGAACCAGCACCAACAACCAAGACTCTGAACTCGTTTAGGCGCCTCATTTCACCCGACCTTCTCTCCGATGCATTGATCATAAACAGAGAAATCCACTAATTAACGACCATCCAGTATTTGAAACCAGTGAAATTAGGGTGACGGAAAGACTGGACGTGTGCCTCTGGACGAAAAACAGCGCAAAGTTGCTACCCCGAACTCTTCAACGTTTCGAAGAAGTTGTTCCAGCAGAAGTGATTGGGAAGAAAATCCTCGTTGACGACCACAGCTCAGATAACACTACCGAAATTGCGAAGAGCCATGGGTGGCGCGTTTACGAGAATCCGAGGTCTGGTGTCGCGAGCGGAGCGAACGAGGCTTTGAGGCATGTGTCCACGCCATTTTTCATTTCTATCGAGCATGATGTTCTTCTGGCAAGCGATTGGTGGCCCAGGATATGGAGGCTTATAGTAGCCGACCCGAAGGTTGCGGTTGCGCAGGGTTGGAGGATCCCAACGAACCGAACCCTGCGTGCGATACTTGCGGATAACGTGGACTACAGTGTCGACAACAACATCTACAGAACAGAGATTATCCGGCGAGTGGGAGGGTTTCCGAATACCTGCGTAGTCTGCACCGATTCATGGCTTAAACGGAACCTGGAAGCTGCAGGCTATAGGTGGATAGTGGACTCTGGCGTTGTTTCGGAGCATGTTCGGTCGGGCGTGATGCAGGAGGCTGCCCATAGGTCGAGGCTCCACCGTATGTGCACGTGTAAGCGTTGGAGCTACCCTACATCGTACGTACTACGCCTCACGCTGCTGAGCCCCGCGTCCGGCTTGAAACTTGCAATAAAGCACGATGCTCCTGGCGCCTTCTTCGCCTACCCATACTTGAGGGTGCAAATCCTCCAGGGTTGGCTAAGCGGCGAAATAGCGAGGAGCAGCTAAGTCATTCAATTGAATGTGTTGCAATCAACCGTCTTTTAGAAGAACCGCTTCCACTACGAAAGCCATTCCAGGCCGAATAGATAGCCTGGACGTAAATTGTTCTTTCCAGTAAATTGCATTGACATCCAACCTGGTTGTTGGGATTAAATCCTTTCTATTTTCGTAAGACGACTTATCTATTGCGTGTACAACTCTAATCCAAGATCCTAATTGAATCCCAAAATCTTGGCGAGGCTAGCGTATCGATCATGGTACTACTTCAGGTTAGGCTACGCTACATACCTGACATTTATCTTAGGATACGTATCAACCCTCATAACCGTCTACTACCTAGCCATCAAGAACATCCCCTCGTTGCTCGACATTTTTCCGAAATTTGTGCCATTTGCGGTGCTAGCGACAGTTATTGGAGTGCCATTCTCTGTTGCGGTCGGATGGATACACCTTAAACGCAGCCACCTGTTTAGTAGCGAAACCGACATCTCCGTGGAAGCCAACCCGTACAACTACAAAATGATGCCTGGCAAAGAGGCAGTGCTTTCCACACCAATGATGCTCATCCAACTTAGAATCCTGAGAAGGTTAGCGGAAACCAACGGGCTACTGAAGGGGCGGGAGAAAGAGGAGATAGAGGGGCTGGAGAACATGCTGCTAACACTCCTCAAAGGTGGGTACGTTGGAGAGCCCAGAAGGAACGCAAACTTCTGAAGAAACCTTGTTCAGTATCAAAAGTTGTGCGTTGAGCTTTTGACTACCTGTTACTCGCTATCGGTTTCCAGTATGATTTGCAGCTTGACGCTCAACGGCCAGCCTGAAAGCCATCGTTGATCTGAGCTTTGTACCACGCGATCGTCGTTCGCAGGCCCTCTTTCAGTTGCGTCTTTGGGAGATCGTCAAAATATTCTTTCATCTTTGCTAGGTCAGGGTAAAAGTTCAGCGTCTCTCCTTTACGCATTGGCTTCCCTCGGATTTCCACCGGCATTTCCAACTCCGATATCAGTTCGTCAAGAATTTCGCGGACCGGTAAATCCTGATCGGATCCAATATTGAATGTCTCATTCGTTGTCCTCGAATTCGTTAAGCACCTTGCAATAGCGGCGGCCACATCACCTACGTATACTAAGTTCATTAATTGAGCTCCTCCGCGGAGTGGAATCTCACCATCTTGAAACGCGCTCCTGATCATTGCCTGAATGTTGTATTGCTCTCCTTCAGGACCATAGACATTTGTCAACCTCAGAACTGAATATCGTAGACCAAACTTCAGGTGCGCCCACTTGATCAGTCTCTCTCCAAGCTCTTTAGTCACCCCATAGAGATTATTCGGAGCAAGTGGACTGTCCTCTGATGTTCGCGGTAAAACCCCCTCGCCGTAAACTTCCCGTGACGAAATGAAAACTAGCTTGGCGCCAGCATTTGCCGATCCCATTATGACATTGTAGCTACCATATACATTGACTGAAAAGGCAAGAGAAGGATCGCGGTGGCATTTTTCCACGCCTGTTAGTGCGGCAAGGTGTACCGCCACATCAGGCGGCTCTGAAGCAAACGCCTCCATAACGCCTGTAGCATCTCTTACATCTCCGGTGATAACTTTGAGATCATACTCCTTCGCAAAGTTCGCGTTTGTCTCAGCTGCTTGGGGATCCGAGAATACGGTTACGCTATGTGACTCATTCAGGTCTCTAATGACTCTGATCACGTGCTTTCCTATGAAGCCAAAACCCCCGGTCATCAGAACATTCAAATCTATATCGCCTCGCCCGCGCCATGATCTACGTTGCCTCGTGAAGTGGGCGACGTCGCGACCAATTCTGCAATGAAGCTTATTATGCTATCCAGTACGTGTCCATTAGCCACGGGCGCACAAGAAATCAATCCGAATCAGTCTTGGGTTTTTTCGACACGTTCCATTCAGCGTCATAAAATTCCTGAATGCCTTTCCTGTATGTTACAGGGTTATAGTAAGTGTTGCAGACGCTGTATAATTCTCTGTTGTACGAGGCGTACTTACTTGGGTCGTCCAATTCGCTTATGTCTTCGCATATATGGCTGATAAGCGAATCCCAACTCTCGTACACAGTTCTCAATCCCTTGAAATCCTCCGTAAAGAATTCAGAGGTATAGACCGCGAAGCTGATGCCGCCGCTGAAAACGGTTTCAAGAAAATACCCGTCTAAGCCTTCTCCGAAGGTTAAGGCCCACTTCGCCGATGCGGCAAGTTTTCTGTAGTCACTGTAATGCATATTCTTCACATGCCGTACTTCCAAGTCTGGTATCGTCGACCTAAGAAGGTGTAGTACTTCCTCTTTCCGAGGATGTACATCATCGGAGACTATGAGGACACTCGATTTTTCTTGATAACTTAGTCTCTCGTAGTCCTGCAACGATACGTACCATGAGATATACCGTGGGTGGATCCCCAGCAGGTTCTCTGCATAGTCGGAATAGCTCCTATGAGCGATCGTGCAGGTTACTTTACCAAATTGCCTCAGGGAATCCACATCCTTCCTGGTTGGGATGTACCACTTATTTTGTAGGAGTATGTTGAAATGAACATCGGCAATTTTCTGTAACCTCAGGGCTAATTTTCTCGCAACCGTATCGGCAACTTTGCCCACCGTGTATTCTGGAACATGTACCATCACACGTTCCAATCTGGTAAAGTATGAGAGTACCTGGAAAAGATCGTACAAGAAATTTTGGTTATCGAACATCGAATAGCGTGTTAGGGGAGGATCTCCGGGGACGATGCACATTATTGCGTCAGCGTCAATCTGACTCCGAAGTTTCACCGTTTCATTGAAGATCGATGTTATCGATATAACCCCGCCCCTGATATAATCGGTGCCGGGGCTAAGGAATATAATCAGGTTCTGTATTTCGGAATCGTAATTTTCCTTCATCAACTTTCTTTGATGGATTCTAACAAGCGCGTCGCTTACTCTTCCGTAAATCTTCCCTACTCTCGTGTGCGCATACCTTTTCGGAAATCGAATCCGATGAATCACAGACAATCACTATGGTCGACTTGAACCACGATCAGCAAATTGAGACGAACGTGGCGTTTATCATGAACCTACTCTCACTTGCGAATTATTTCTGCACACCAATATCGTAGGGGTTCTTAACCTATTCGAGACCTACATGACGCAACGTTTGGATCAACTTCAGATTCCCACTGACGAAGTGTCTATGTCCAGCTTATCAAACGAGGTCGACGGCGTATTCGGACACTGGCGGACTCGAATATGCCTCGAATATACCAATGTCGCAGCAGTCATCTAGGTCGCGGTCATTCCTGGTGAAATTTGGCCCGAGAAGGTCGTCGACTCTTATGACTCCCGATCGAAACTTGACACGAAATCCACTTACATACACGATATAGAACCACGCGCCCTGGCACACGCTGTCTCTCACGTTCTATCATTCGTCGGAGAAGACAAGGTCATCATGTACGTTTCACTTTCTACCATTTACGAGGAAATGGACTGGTCAACCTATATCAGTTTCTTCTCATCGTTTGCTACCTTCTTGAGGGTGGGTGGTTAGCAAACAATTCGGATCCGGCCACTACCCGTCTGAGAACGCTGCGGCACTTGCTGATTTCAATAACTGGTGCTCGGCCCGTTTATCTCGTCTCTACGTCCACGTTGTCCATTTTCCTTGCTATCGCCGCCGGAAAAGGAAACGGTACAAAGGCCTCACTATGCGGAGATACCTCTCCTTTACGTGGAAGCTCAAGCGGAAGCTAATCAAATGGTACTCAGGGTAATTAGCTAGTTTTCTTTCACGTTCCATAGAGTGAAGTTGAATTCCCTCTAGCTTATTGGGTTGCCAGATTTCTGGTTTCAAAGCTTTAACGTAGATCCCATGAACTTGTGAGTCGGTTTCGATTGTCAAAACTCGAAAATCTGAGAAAATCATATTCATGTCGCTCCGTTCGTAACGCCAATAATCAGATGGGAATTCATGGAAAGGAAACCCAGGCATAACAGTCGTTAGGAGCATCAGCCCAGTAGGTTTCAGTACGCGTTTCAGATTCTCAAATATGAGTTGCCAATTCTTAACATGCTCAACCATCTCACAGCAGATGACAACGTCAAACACGTTTACCCCGAAGTGATCAACGAGCCTTTCCGCATCTAATATGATATCGACACCTTTCCCCGCCTCGATATCCACCCCAGTATACGATTCCGGTTGAGATATCCTGAGGATGTAAGGACGGACGCTTCCGTTCACGTCTTTACTGCCTACTTCAAGAATTCGTTTATTATTGAAATCGGATGGTTCCGTGTTAGCGATAAAAAACTCAATGATTCCCGAACGCAATCGCCACAACTCTCGAACTTATTCCGCGCGCATCAACGATGGGTAAGGTCGAACGGCGTAATAAACTTCAGCAGAATTAGGGGCCTGTCAAGTCTCTCTCCCGCACATCTCTTGAATTGTTAACACAACCAAGTGAAGTGGGCAATCTGCGAGCAAAGGATTAACTCAAACAACGGCCAAATGGCGGGTCGGTTACGCGGATGAAGGTTGACGCTTGCATCTGGACACGAAACAGCTCTAGGTTTCTGCCAATCACCCTGAGAGCCTTCGAAATGGCTGTACCCAAAGAGGTTTTGGGACAGAGGATAATGGTTGACGATCACAGCGAAGACAAGACGATCGAAATTGGGGAAAATTATGGTTGGCGTACGTACACAAACCCGGGAATGGGAATCGCCTCTGCCGCCAACGAAGCTTTGAATCATGTCACAACTCCTTTTTTCATCTCAATCGAACACGACGTAATTCTAGCGAAGGATTGGTTCACACGACTCTTCGCTCGAATTGGAGACCATGACAAGGTCGCAGTCTGTCAAGGCATAAGGATACCAACAAATCGAACGCTCCTAGCGATTTTTGGCCGAGACGTTTGGAAATGTACGAGTATCGATAATAACATCTATCGGACACACGTTATAAAAAAACTCGGGGGCTTTCCGCGGAAGTGCGGAACTTGCACGGATAGCTGGCTCAAGAAAACTGTTGAAGACGCTGGGTTTGAATGGGTGATTGATTCAAGCGTCGTTTCAGAACACATCTATAATGGAATAAGGCATTACTGGCGAAAACAAGACAAGATTATGCAGTGCACCTGTGGACGCTGGCGGCAAGGCTGGCAGCAAGGCAGACCCTACGAGTTCCCCCGTCTTTTCCGGCTAACAGTCACCAGCCCACTTCACGGGGTAAAGATCGCCCTCCATCACAACCGGCCTGGAGCCATCTTCGCGTATCCCTATCACCGTTTTCGGCTAATGCAGGGATGGCTTACGAGTACGATGTGGTATACTACGGTGAATCTCTCCTCAAATGGTTCCTCGAATCGCTCAGGGGAACAACACTACACAAGCTAAGTGTCGGTACTTGGCATCCAATCCTTAACGCGCTTTCAAGGTCCGAATGAGTACGTTACTTTCCATAGCTAAGCGTAGGTTGCACGGGAGGCAACAGAAGAGCAGTTGCGCTGAAGACCCCTCTGATTTGGACGGAAAGACTTGAGCTGAGAAGTAGGCTGTACAGGTTTACACATTGATTGCTCATTTCCGAAAGAGTCGAGCTATACAGTGGGATAAACAAGAACGAGGCATGATCCAGACAGATGTAAATAGCCCACCTGGACTAGGATCCAACGGTCGCAATTGAGCTCTTGAGAGATGTGGATGTCTGCTTCCATCTTGC
>JBEKPE010000036.1:0-15919 GCA_049521055.1 Bathyarchaeia archaeon | reverse complement strand
CCATACCCCGAAGGTCTAGTCCTAAATGAGGTCGTGATCGTTGCATCTGGACTAGACATCCAAGTCCTGGAATTTGTAAGAGCATTTACCGATAGTCACGAGGGCTTCGTCTTGATAGAGGAGCCGATCAGACAAGGCAAGGCCGAGGCGATTAATCGCATAATCGATTCGTACACTGGACAGTTTCTAGTGCTCGTTAACTCAGATGCTCATCCTGAGCGAGGAGCCATCTCCAAACTACTTACATCGATCTCGAATGACCGCCATGTAGGTATGGTCTCCGCTTCTCCCCTAGTTGGAGATGGTGCAGGTGTCACTGGGGCGGTGCTGCAGTTGATGTGGGGAGTTCATAACGAGTGTCTACTCACTCTGAACGAAGGGGACAAGAACAACCACTGCTGCGACGAACTCATCATTATCAGGTCCGAAGCTCTTCGGAAGCTGCCCAAAGATACGGTGAACGATGGCGCTTTCCTTGCAGGAGCGGCTTACCGTGCTGGTTACTCAATCAGGTTCTGCGGGGAAGCAAGGGTACGGATCGATGTTCCGGGCAGGTTTTGTGACCTCCTCGCACAGCGCAGAAGAATACTCTACGGCCACCTACAGATACTGCGATCTATGGGCAAATCGCCCCGAACTCCCGAATCAATGCTTTTCAATACCCCTCAGCTTAGCTTCTCAATCCTCCTCAGGACAATCGCTAAGAACCCAAGATTGGGGCTGGCCCTACCTATCGCCGTTATCGGAGAAGTGTTCGCAATAGCTTTGGCAATAAGCGACAATCTAACCGCAACCAGGAAACATGTCCCGTGGGCCCGGGTTGGGAGCCAAGCCTAAGGTTCGGGAGTAGGAATACCCTTTGTCCCTTCAGCGGCCTCAGGACGATCCGGCGAAATCTGAAAGTACGATCAAAATAATCACCGAGGGGCGAGTTAGTAGGCTCCCGCACATAGTACAAGTTCGGTTTATTCTGCGCGACGGATCCTTCTTTGTCCTCGGCGGCACCCGGAGAAGCGATTGGGCATTGAACACACTGAAATCCGGGGTCGCCAAGGTTAGAATGCGGGGCCTTGTATTCAACGCCGTTGCTGCGGAGGCCACTGATGACGAGAAGAATAGTGTATTCGACGCTTTTGTTTCTAAGTACGGGTCGCGGGTTGTGACCGATTGGTATCCCCGCTCAGGGGTATGCCTACGCCTAACTCCCGAAGGACCGCCGACGCAACGGGGTGCCGTTAAGGGTGAAGGACAAGCAACGAGTACGTACAGCGAATGGCTCGTTCAGAACAGAGAATACTATCGTGGAATATCGGAAGCATTCGACTCTGCCTCCGAAGAGTATGATTTCACCATAAGTCACAACTTCATTAACACATGGATCAGGAAGCGTTCAATCTCCGAGCTTCTGAGTGTGGTGAAGCCAGACGATACGTTGGTCGAGATAGGTTGCGGGACTGGCGCTGAAGCGATTGAGGTGTCCAAGTATGTTTCCCGAATCATCGCCACAGACATTTCCGAGAGAATGATCGAGATACTGAGGAAGAAGATTCAAGCGAAGAACCTGCTTGGTAAGATAATCCCACTTCAAACAAGAGCCGCTGACATAGGACAGGCAAGCGATGTTGTCGAAGGGAGCAAGATCGAAGCAGCATATTCGTTTAACGGTGCTCTCAACTGCGAACCAGACTTAGACGAATTTGTCGAAGGCCTCTCGAGAGTACTAGTGCCAGGAGGATATTTCGTCTGTTCCGTAAGGAACTCTTTTTGCCTAGGCGAGGCGCTTTCACACGCCGCAGTCCTACAGTTCGATAGGATGACGCCCCGCAAGAAACAACCTGTGATGGTTTCGGTTGGGGGCATGGACATACCAGCGTTCTACTACCCTCCCGCAGCATTTGCGGAGTTCTTTGCGGCGAGATTTACGCTTCGAAAAATTATAGGGCTCCCAGCCTTCCTACCGCCAGCGTACTTAAGTGATTACTATGTCAAGTTCAGGAACGTCGCTTCAGTGTTGGAGAAACTTGAACTGGTTCTCGGCGACCATTTTCCTTTCAACCGTTTCGGAGATCAAACCCTCTTCATTCTTCAAAACCGCTAGTTTCGCACCCTATCGGAAGAGAGTTGAGGATCATGCAATTTGCACATCTCGCAGGCGATCGCCGAAAAATGATTATCCTCATATTCTCGGGCCTTATGATCCGAGAACTCTTCTCATTTTGGACTGGTCACCCTACGGATTTCGAGCTGTGGGTAAGGTTGGGTTACGCGATGAACCATGGAGGCGACCCCTACGGTGTGCTTCCGCCCGTTCCGGGTCTAAGTTTTGCAAACGTCTTCGGCAATCTGAACGCTCCCACCATAGCATATCTTCCCTTCTGGCCCCTGTTGACCGGTCTAATCTACGCTTTGTACTCGCTTATTGGATTGAACGATCGATTCGTGTACTACTTTCTCTTGAAGCAACCTGTGATCTTCGGAGATGTTGCCCTTGCGTATCTAATGTTCTCGTATGTGTACCATAGGAAACCGGGTTCGGCCTCCTTCTGGGTGCTCTCTCTGTGGCTATTCTCTCCTTTCACAATAATCATCTCAGGCATATGGGGCATGTTCGATGGCATCGCTATTTGCTTCATTCTAGCATCAGTAATGTCGAAGACTCAAGGTAAGAAGGTTATGTGGTCCGGCCTCGGGATATTCGCCAAATCCATTCCGATCATTTACGCTGCACCCACCACAATGAAGACCCTGAAGGACGCGTGGGCCCTAATGTTAGCCCTAACAATACCGGCAGCGTTGTCCCTCGTCACTTTCGCAATCATGAAGTGGCCGATTTCAACTCTGAATGCGACCTTGGGTTCTACCGTGAGGAAGGGTGGTACATCCATGTCAATCTGGGACGTCTTTTTTTATTTGAATTACATTGGGCTAATCCCCCCGCTGACCGCCTTAGAATACAGAATTTTGGGGATCCTATGGATTCCTACATTGGTGGCCTGTACCTGGTTAGCAATCAAGCATTTCAAAACTGAAACGGATTACGGGCTAATCCAAATCCTACTCGTTTGCACGCTAATATTTCTAATCTTCAAGGCGCAAGTGACAGAACAGTACGCACTTTACCTATTCACCTTTGCCGCGATCGACGTGGCTTTGTGGAACCCGAAGAGAAAATCGTTGCTCCTTGGAACCATGTCGATGGCGACGATTTACCTGGTAATGAACAACTACTTTCTGGTTCGATTCCTCTCCCCGATCTATCCAGGTTTCGCCAGCTTTGAGGACGCGTTATATTTGGCGATCGGGCCGGTGAGGTACGCCGTAAATTTCCTTACGGGAACAGCGTTCACTTGCCTAAACGTCAAATATCTAGTAGACGTGGTGAAGCAGAAGTAGTAAGGGGCGAGGGTGTTGAACAAAATGAAGTTGATCATCGCTGTACTGGCTTTGGCTTTAATTCTTGAGTCGACTCTGTTCGCATCAATCTATCTCAGTCAAACCACTCATACGGCCTCTCCGCCGCAGAATGTTCAGATCCTGAAGAAGTCATTCGAAGCCGGATTCAACGTGTTCAATCAGCCCATCTCCAATGACACGGAATTCAAACTCGATCAAGGCTTGGAACGCTCTTGGGAGATCACGGTTCAGAGTCATCTTGTTCCATCGCAAGACAATCTGAGAGGAACTGAGGCTCAAATCGCCATCGCGCCGGAATACCATAGCGAGAACCTTTCAATTCCAACTATCATTGTACAGGAGCGAGGCGATGGCCTTCTTAGGATCGAATATTTTGCCCAGAATTGGAACAACTCGTATGGGTTAGTTCTGTACAACTCAACCTCCCCGACTTGGACTGACGGCCAGAATATTACTCTCATATTCCTTAGCTATGGGCCACCTGCCCAAGTGAACCCACAGATTGCGCCGTACCCAAACGGCAACTTAACAATAGTCGTGGGGAGTGAAATTGTAGTTTCCAACTACCCAATAGCATGGGCGAACCTCTCAGACTTCTACATCTACGGCTTGAAGGGATCGTCGTTCGTTAACGGCGTTCTCACCGTGACTGTATACGAGGTTAGATCCGGAGGTTGATCATCGCAGTTTCGATTCTGATCTATCTGTCTATGGTTACTCCACTCTCTTTTCCCATTGTGGAAGTGACGCCTGGAATCGCTCTTGAGCCTCAGTCGGGTTTCTACGCCTACAACTTCGCACCAACATTGAATTCGCCCGATAACAATGAAATCTACGATCCGAACTTCATACCAGGCTTTCGTGCTGGTCTAACAAATATTTCGTTGCATTGGGACTCGGGCCTCGGATACGCTCACGTAGGTTATTCGGTGGGCCCTTGGCAGAATTTGCAAGTTGCCCTACCTCATATGGCCGTCGGCCCTCAGTGTTGTAACTTTGAAGAGATTTCCCGAACCCAACAATACAGGGGCGAGGATTGGGGCGACTACTATTATGTCAAAGCAGGTTTCTCGTCTCCCGGCGTGAATAAGCCCAATTTCACTAGCACCTTCACTGCACCAGCAGACGTAGGCCTTCGTACTGATTGGCAATGGGTTGTCAGTCTCTCGCTTGATTGGAAACCGCCGAAGCTTCTCAGTCCGAGAAATGAATGGGCCGCAATAGGCATCGCGGCGACACAATACGTGCCAAGTGCACCAAACAAGCTGGTCTACACCGTCGTGAACTTTTGGATGGACTCGAACAGTTCAAACGTGCTCGCGAATCTCCCCGGATCTTCTTCCGATCGAATGATCGCAGGCTCACATGTCGTGGTCTACCATCCGATCCAAATGACGGATGCGTACGATGGAAACCAAACGATTTCTATTGACCTATCTCCATATCTCCAAGACACGCTCAACGTCCTTGGCTTCGTTCCCTCAAAGGCTGAACCTTCAGTGATCTCATACGTCTACCTTAACATTGAGGGCTACAACATGCAATGGAACAGTACTCTGTACTCTTTCTTTGTGGTTTCAAATCACAGCCCAACTGGAGAGACGCCCGCTAATACCACACCACTTTACTACGGCGCTGTGTTCATTGCAGCGGCGGCGTGCTTATTCTACATAAACCGCAAAGTGAGAAAAAAGCGGGCATTCAAACTTTAGATTGATTGTGTTTACCGACTGGCTCCACTGCTCCTCGTTGAACGCCTCGCCCTCCATCCTAGCAAAATTATCGCCAATAGAACAAAGGCTGCAATGATTGGAACTGTGATCTGTGTCAAAGGCGTCTCCGTGTTTCCTACTACAATTGTTGAACCGTTTCGAGTGTAGGAAAGGCTGCTGAGCGGTATCTGAATTGGGGCAGGATATGTTTTCGCTGAGTAAGCACTATCACTGCTGAAGATTACGGGCGACCTCGGTGGGCCGTTGAAGTAGAAGAAGTCGAGTAAGTCATTGGAGTTTGCAACGTTCTGGTTTAACGGTTGTAGATTCCAATTGTAGTCTATGAACCGAAGAAGCGACATGTGGTTTAGGAGTGTCTTTGAAACGTAGTTTTCTTTGGCGTAAGGCGAAATGACTAAGAGAGGAACTCTTTGACCGTAACCGCGCAAGACTTGTTCGAATCCGTGATCAATATTCAGAAGTTGTGGTGGAGGGACATGGTCGTAGTATCCACCCCCCTCGTCGTACGTTAGGAAGATCGCAGAAGAATTCCAGTAGTTGCTCTCCATCACTGCGTTGACGAGCGACACAACCCACGATTCGCCCGCGGTGACATTGGAGGGGGGATGCTCGTCCAGGCCGTCGGATCCTATCGCATTTACGAAGCTTACTGAGGGTAGATTGTTTCCGTCGGATAGGTCGTGGAGGAAGACCTGTACATCCTGAACTTGGTTGAGCGTGCTTGAGTTAAGACCTGAAAGATAATTGATTGGAGGAACCACAGGTTGAACCGGCGTGAGAAAGTCGAAATAGCCCCAAGAAATCCCGTGCGTTGAGAGTTGGTTCAATATTGTTCGATTATATGGCAGGTACGGCGGGGGGCCATTATTCTGAGAAACGGGGGTGTCGCCAGCGAGCAGAATCAGCCGATTGGGATTGGTCGTAGAAAGTGCGCCTGAGAAGTAGTTGTCGGATAAGCCGTATTCCTCGGCGTAGACCCAGTACGCTGGGATCTGATTGTAGTCGAAGTAGGCCATGGACTGGGGGCCGGAATAAGCCGCGAACCCGTCCATCTTGCCGTTGTCGTAGTCGTTCTCGTATGTGACCTGCCCTTCTATCGGGCTCTCCGTATTGCCAACCTTGGCGCGATAGGGTGAAAGACAACCAGCAGCATAGAGGACGCAGATCCCATTCGGAATGCCATCAACGGGTTGCAGTTGAGACGTAACGTCGTTGATCAGAGTGCCGTTAGCTGTGGGATACGTTCCGAAGTAGTTATCGAAGCTATGGTTCTCCTGAACGATCACGATGACATGATTGATGGGCGTCGCTGTTTCCGCAAATGTTGAATCACTGCTTCGCAGCGTGAGCGCAAGAACGGCAACCAAAACGACAGCCAGTGCTCTCATGAATGTCAGGCCCTTTCTCTGACACCAACATTCAGAGATTCATGTAGGCTTGATCAGTTGGACGAGCTGGGACGTAATGTACATGAAAGCTAATCCGAGAACAATCGCGAAGGGTAACCCAGGGAACATATCTCTTCCCTCTAACATCTTGAAACCGAGGAAAGCTCCAATTACTACACCGAAAGCAGCTGCGATGAATGGGAGGAGGCCGAAGTTCATCATTGAAATGCTTGCAAGCATCGAGTAGAACACCATATCTCCCATGCCAACGGTCAAGTCGCCGTAAGTGAAGACGGCGCCCGTAAAGTCTTCTAGGTCTGTTGATTCAGCCATTTTCCCGATTGGGCCTTTGTAGACCGCGAAGAGGTCGTATCCCGCTAGGGCGAGTAAAAGAACGATTCCCGTCAAGATGGGTATGGAAACGCCTAGGAAGGTTCCAGTCATACCCCCGATTATGATAATTGCGGCGAAATGTGGCGCGCCCTTCGATTTGTAGATGGCTAAACCCAGAGCGACCGCTCCTAGCAAGCTAACTACCAGCCAAGGCAACGCCGAGGAGGTCAATACGACGGGCAGGACGTTTGCATACAGCGTCCCATACCACGTGAATAGAAAGAAGACCAACGCGAACAGTGCTACGTTGATTAGGTATCTAACGATTCGTTTCAATCCGAATTTTATGAACAGGTACATCAGGGTGCCCATAGCGGCCATCAGTATTACGAAAATGCTTGCGTTGAGAGTGATTCCGCTTGTGGTTTCCGGGAAAATTGTGATTGGCACAATTGGGGCGTTCGATGATTGAAGGCTGTAGGTAAGCACTCCTGCCAGAAGGATTGCGAGAATTTCGGGGATTAGTTGTTGCGGTTTGGCTTTGAATTTGTTCTTACTCAACCTCTAACCACTTCAGACTGTGATCGCATTCCGCACAGAAGTCTTCTTGTTTTCTGTCGGTGTCAGCTAATCGCTCGGAAAAATACATGACGCATAAGGGGTTGGGACAGTGTTTCAACCCTAGCATATGTCCGATTTCATGCACCGCTTCCTTGGTTACTCTGTTTCCAAAGAGTTCAGGATTGCTCCGGGTTTGTGGCCTGAGGCGAAATGTGGAAATCACGGCAACTCGCCCAGGGCATCGGGCTTCACCGAAAACAAAATTCATGCCCGGGACGTAAAGGTCCAGAGGGGCAACGCCCAGCAGAAGTTCCACCTGAGCCGTTTGAACGAGTTCTTCAAGGATTACTAAAATGCGGGTTGAATGGTATTGGTCTCGGAATGAGTCGTAAGCCTCGGCAGGTTCCACAATGGGCTCAAGTGTCTCCACTCGGTAGCGTGGGAATCTCCGAGAAACCTGTTCCCTCAAAGTGTTGAGCGCGTAATCAGTTGTCGGGCCGATCTGAACTAGGCCCAAATTATCATACGTCGAATACTTCACCAGGCTTCGGGGTTGCAGTCTGCAGGCCCAGTTCTTGGGATGCCCAATCCGCAAGGCCTTTGCAATTTGATTGGTCGCCGTGTACGACAAAGACTCGTGTTCTCTTATCGACTTCTTTGAGTGTTTCTTGGAGCTGTGTCTTACCCCCATGGGATGAGAAATCGTACTTCTCGACGCGAGCATTCACCTTTTGTGTCTTACCGTGCAGTATGAAGTGGCCCTCGTCTAGGAGGATTCTGCCTGGTGATCCCTCAACCTGATAACTGACTAGGAAGATGCCGTTGCCTTCTTTCAACGCAATGTTTTCCATATAAAATACTGAGGCTCCCCCTTTCAGCATGCCCGCCGGTGAGACAATCACACCCGGCATGCGGGCAGCATGTCTTCGCTCGTGCCAGTTTCTTATTTGGTCGGCTTCTCTCATCGCCGATCGGAAGAGTTGCTCGTCCTTCAGAGCCTTCGGGTATTCCTCCAGCATTCTAATTGCGTCCAACGCCATGCCGTCCACCGAAACCGGGTATGTGAAATTGTGGCCAGCGAGCATACAGATTATTTCTTGCGAGCGGCCAACCCCGAAGGCAGGAACCAGAACTGTGCCCCCACCTTCGACGACTTCTTTGCATGCTAGTACGAAATTTCGTTCCGATTCCGCTCTGTCAGGGTGATCTTGCCCCGCGTAAGTGCTCTCGATAACTAGGGCGTCTAGGTTATTGTACTCCCTATCGGCTCCGCCTACCAAGTGTGTCGGGACGAGGTTGAAGTCCCCCGTGTAGAGGACGCGTTTCCCATCGTTTTCAATGATCACCTGGGCGCTGCCGGGTATGTGGCCTGCATTTACGAGGGTAATCTTTGCATCGCCGACCGAGAATTGTGAATGATAATCTACGGGAATCGCGTGTCCCATCATGCTCTCCAAGTCGATGTACTCGTAGGGTAGATAGTAACCGCTGAGTTTGATCATATCGCGGACAAGAACGCCAGTCAGCTTGAAGGTTGGCTCAACAGCGTAGACCGGCAGTTTCAGCGCATGAACATAGAATAATGGAATTAACCCGCTGTGGTCGAGGTGCGCGTGTGTGAGAACCACCGCGTCCAAATCCTTGGGCGACACGTGAACTGGGAAGCCTATTTCATGATTTATCATGACACCGTAATCCATAAGGATCTGACTCCGCGCGGTTTTCAAGGCAACCGCGGAGCGTCCTACCTCTTGGCAAGCTCCGAGAAACCGTAATTGCATCCGTAATCAGCTAATCTCTTCGTGAAATCGTTAACTTTCCCCAAATCGACTACGTAAATGTAAGATTACCGGCCTAACCGTACATTCCCCGCAGCGATCGGGCTGTTTGCTGTAGCCGCTTGCCGATCTCCTCTTCAATGTCAGCTGCATCGTATTCCAGATCCTTTACGTCCACTTTGAGTCCGTAGCCTTTGGAAACGGCTTTGATTGCGGTCGCCGCGGCTTTGGGATCAGCGTGCTCAGCAGAGGCGTAGGGTAGGACAGCGACGGCGGGGAAGTTTTGTTTTTCGAATTCCCCAAGCATGACGGCCAAGGGGCCGTAAACGAAGAGGCCTGGTTCCAACATTGTGTGCTTCATCTTCACGGTTCTTGGAGGGTAACTTGCAGTTGGCACAATGCGGATCGCATCTGATCCTTCCTGCAGACTCGCGTCCAAACCACCTATCATCACGGCGTCTCTGAATCTATTGTTCATAGCCCATTGTGCAAGCGTCTTTGCAAATTCCGACTCTTCTGTCCTGTGCGGCGAGAATTCCAGCTTCACAAGCACGATCCTCCCGGCACGATAAACTTCGAATGGTGTGACGAGTCCCGTCTCGGAAGTGGCGATGAACGGCGGCGGGTGGGCTACATCTACGAAACCAATCCTTTTGGCGTTTAAGGCATGAACCAGGTATGAAACTGAAATGTAGCCTGTCTCGCCTACACCGTGGAAGCCAGTTATGAGAGTGCTATTCCGCAGGTTCTTCGCCTCAACCATAAAATTAACAGGCAAACCTATTTTCCTCAAACGTTCCCGAGAATTATGAGAACGATTTCTTGGGCATGTCCGGACGAATATAATAACTTCGCTAGCTTCTCGATCTATACGTGCTGAACCTTCAAAGAAGCGAATCGAAGAACACAATCACTAAAACGATCATAACGGGCGGTTGCGAAGGTTTTCCGGCGGCCAAAGAGGCCGGTTGGACTGACTCAGAAAAATACTTATGTACCTCCGATTTTTATGCTGTGGTAGTCACCTGAGGTAACAAAAGTGTCCTATTTGACAGGTCAACCCGTACTCATATTGAAAGAAGGATCTACTCGCAACCGCGGCCAAGATGCTCAGCGGAGTAATATCACTGCCGCAATCATCGTTGCCGAAGTTGTCAAAACCACCCTTGGTCCGCGCGGAATGGACAAGATGCTCGTCGACAGTTTAGGCGATGTAACCGTCA
This sequence comes from Bathyarchaeia archaeon, assembly GCA_049521055.1. Taxonomy (GTDB): domain Archaea; phylum Thermoproteota; class Bathyarchaeia; order 40CM-2-53-6; family 40CM-2-53-6; genus FEN-987. The sequence continues at coordinate 5,489 of JBEKPE010000036.1, read as the reverse complement.
CAAATGACGGCGCGACTGTGTTGGACGAGGTAGATGTACAAAATCCTGCGGCTAAAATGATCGTTGAGGTCGCGAAGACGCAAGATGATGAAGTAGGCGACGGAACCACAACAGCCGTCGTGCTCGCTGGTGGGTTACTCAAACGAGCGCAGGACCTTCTCGACGACGAAGTTCATCCAACTACAATTGTAGCGGGTTACAAGAAAGCAGCTGATAAAGCGATTGCAGTTCTCGACTTGCTTGCTGAACCTATCAAAGCTGACGATAATGTCACTCTGAAGAAAGTCGCCATGACCGCTATGCACAGCAAGGGGTTGGGGGGCGCACGTGAACACTTCGCGGACATCGCTATCGAAGCCGTGCAACAAGTGAAGGAGAAACGTGGCGATTCTTGGTATGCCGACATCGACAATATTCAGCTTGTGAAGAAGGAAGGAAAGAGCCTCCTGGATACCCAGTTGGTTAGGGGAATTATTGTTGACAAGGAAGTTGTTCATCCGGGCATGCCGAAGGAGGTCAAGAACGCTAAGATCGCTCTGCTCGACGCGGCATTGGAGATTGAGAAGACCGAGATTTCAGCTGAGATTCGAATCAACGACCCGTCCCAGATGAAGGCCTTTCTGGACGAAGAGACGCGTATGATGAAGGAGATGGTTAGCAAGATTAAGGCTTCAGGCGCCAACGTGGTCCTCTGCCAGAAAGGGATCGACGACACTACACAGCACTACCTCGCCAAGGAAGGAATGCTGGCTGTGAGAAGGATCAAGAAATCCGACATGGAAAAGCTAGGCAGGGCGACTGGAGGAAGAATCGTAACAAACCTAGACGACCTCAAAGCCGGGGACCTTGGAAAAGCGGACCATGTCGAAGAAAGGAAGATTGGAGACGACAAGATGGTCTTCATAGAAGGATGCAAAGACCCAAGATCCGTCAGCGTCTTGATCCGAGCAGGCCTGGAACGCTTAGTCGACGAAGCTGAAAGGGCTTTGAAGGACGCTCTCTCAGTCGTGATCGATGTGGTTCAGAAGCCCAAAGTCGTAGTTGGCGGAGGCGCAATTGAAGCTGAACTCGCCAAGAGACTCAAGGAATATGCGAACAAGGTGGGTGGACGCGAGCAGCTTGCGATAGAAGCTTTCGCCGAAACGCTTGAAACAATTCCGAAGACGCTGGCAGAGAACGCTGGCCTTGACCCAATCGATATAATGGTCGCCCTACGATCAGCACACGACAAGAAAGAGGGCGTAAACCAAGGCGTAGACGTATTCAAGGGCGGTGTGAAAGATATGAAAAAACAAGGAGTTGTAGAACCGGTAAGGGTCAAGGAACATGCGATCCGATCCGCCGCCGAAGCCGCCTCAATGATCCTCAGAATCGACGACGTCATCGCCGCAGCAAAACCCCCACCAACGCCGCCACCAAGGGGCGGCGGAGAGATGCCTGAATACTAAGCACACCCCCTCGCATTTTGCGCGTGCTTAAAATAGAGTGAAACCGCGTTAGTCGGCTTGCTCCGGGCTTTAGGGCTCCGGTAGAAGCCTAAGCTACCGAATATAGCCCGGTCAAGGCGCGTGACGCCGAAAGTATGTTGGCCTCTCGAGTTATGGAGAGAGTCAGCGACGCGGGTTCAAAAGCGAATATTCGTTCGCTGAAAATCCCGCCCGGAGCACCAAAAAACCATTTGTTTTCGGCATAACCCAGGCGATCTATGTTCGGGCATTCGACCCAAGCAAATCGGGCCTATCGGTGTCTTCGGTCTCTTCCTGCACGAGTCTGTTCTCTTTGCCAGCTGCGTTTCCGGCTGGTTTCGATCCTGGTTCTGCCGGATCCGAAGGATCCTGTTCCGCCTCGGTATTGCTGGACCTGCGAGTAGAAGTCTGTGAATCCATCCGCGTTGTCAGCGAGGGTTGATATGAGTCCGTTGAGCCTTGATCTAGCGTCGTCGGAGGCATTTTCATCCCAAGCCTTCGAATAAACCTCGTAGGCAAGATGGAACTTGAAATCCTGCGGCCGGTCAATCTCTAGCTTGATCGGCGTCTTCTTTTCCTCGTTCGCTTCTTCCATGTCACACAGTTCCGCATATCTAGATAGCAGGTCGAGTTATTTAACGCCACAGGAAAAAGCCATCGATGAACCCCGGGGATAAGTAAGCTGATGGAGGTTCCAAAATCGTACATCTGCATCGTCTGAGAGCCTTTAGTGCGGGTTTCGATATGTTCGACATAGGAAGGACGTCAACCCGTGACTAAATTCGTAATTATAATAACTTATTCAGCTGACGAATGTCTCATGGCGAATTCGAAAGTTAGAAAGTTCCTGCCTAATGAGAGTCGAGAGGTGACTAGGCTTGCTTCGAAGGGACGAACCTGCAAGAGTTATGACAACTATTGGTCACGTTTTCCCAGTCTCTTACGATAGATGCGCCCGCGAGCAAGGTTTGGCAGAGCATTCGGGATTTCGAACATGTGGATCGATGGGTGATCGATCTGGCGTCTTGCATTCCCGATGGAAAGGGAATTGGGATGTTCAGGCATCTAGTTCAGAAGGATGGAGCACGTGTACTTGAGCAGCTTGACGAGCTTAACGAAATTTCAAGAACGATTCAGTACCATATTGTCAAATCCGATCTCCCGTTCTCGAGCTACACGTCAGCCATTCAAGTAGAGCCCAAGGAGACAGACTCCAGCGAAGTCGTATGGACCAGCACGATTGAGCCAAAAGGAGTAGACGCAGCGGGGATTGTAAAGACGCTGAAGACGAACTACCTCAGATACCTGGAAGCCCTCCAGAAACTATGCAAATAGTGCGGACCGAATATTTTTCGCCGCGTGTAGCGGCCGGTGCTGGCCGACGGGAAGTTGAAAATTGCTGTGAGTCGTTCGTTCTGGATTTTTCAGTTGGCGTCCTTGGTTATGCGTGAGTCTACGACTTCTTTGTCCATTTCGGGTAGTTCGTACCATTGTTTCTTTTCGCCTATTTTCGATCTAAGCTTCCAGCGAGTACCCTTAGGGGCATTGTCTAATCGCGCCTTCAAGTCTTCAATGCGTTTTCGAACCGTTTTCTCTACGTCTTTGTCGAGTTGATACTGAGCGAGTGCGGTCGATATGTTTCCCAGATTTATCATGAATGTTTTGTACATCCCCCAATCATCGCCGCATAGCTTGGCAAGATATTGACCGTTTATCGCATCTGGCGTCTCTGTATCGGTAATTTCGTGGTCGTTGATGAGCGATATTATGTCCCTGTACTCTCTTTCGGTTATTTCAACGACCTGAAGTTTCGTCGCTAGCAGGTCAGCGAGGGGAATCGTGTATTTGTCAATTAACAGGCGATCTTTGAAATCCAGTTTATGACACATCTCGAATACGTCCAAGAAAATGTCAATCCGTCTTCCATTTGCAATGTCATTGAAGATGAGTCGCGTGTCTCCGTGTAATGCGTTGAAGATATCACGCGGCGTGTATCCGAGGCCGATGAATAACTTCTTCATGCTGCGCGCCTGCTTCTTTAGGCCCATGAAATCGATGTCAGCGTATTTGCGAGACAAGGATCTGTGCGTTGCGCTTGGGGAATGAAACCGAACCGCTAAACCACCGAACAGCCTAAGGGTTATCTGGTTTTTCTCGGCTTCGTCGATTATCCGCTGGGCTTCTTTGACTATGTCCGTGTCGGGCGTCGAATTCGGCACTGATTAATCACAGGGGGGTGCGTATCCGACGGAGAGTCAATATAAGGAGTTTCATGCGTTTTCACCGGTCCCAATCAATATGACCCTCACAGAACTCGTCGGTTACGTGCAGGAATGCGCTGGTGCTAAGCTTTTTCTGACTGGGGTGCATGAGGCTCACTGTGTTTGGGCGGGCCCGTAGCTCAGCTAGGCTAGAGCGACAGAATTCGAACGTCGAAGCTCATATGACGAATCGGAGGAACCTGCTGGTCGAGGGTTCGAATCCCTCCGGGCCCACCATTTCGAGAATCTTCATCGAATTATCATAGAGACTTGCGAGCCGCTGAGCCAAACGCAGTAACAAAGTGGGCGCTTTGACAGGTGTCGTCAAAGAGCAGGGTCCTACGATGTGTGTGTTCAATGCCTGTCTGCTGCAGCTAGTTGGCTCTCAACGAGAGCTACCGGAGACTCTGCGGCAGCATTCACCTGGAGGAGCCGGTTCTAGGGTCGTTTCTAGTCGGAATGGGAGAAGTCAGGATGAAGACCTCCAATAGTCCTGAATGCTAGGGTCCCTTGAAGAATGACTCTGTGGGAATTAGGGTATTATTTCGCATCCGTCGTATTTCATGTAGTCAAAGGAATCTAGTCGAACTCTTCCATTATCTATGAGGGACCTTACTTCGGGTAGTGCCTTCTGCAATGCGTTTATCATGTCGGTGACGGTTGCGCAGACTTGCCTGAATCCTTCGTTTCCCCAAAGCTTAGTGACATTCGCGTAAAGGCAACGCCCACCGCAGATCGGAAATGCTTGGCATTGCGTGCAAGGCTCGGATACGAACTGACTGTTTCTCAGACTCTCGGGATGTGTTTCGCGAATGTTTCCTAGGTAGAAGTCTTTCATTCCTGCCATGACGGGGCAAGGCGTTATGTTCCCGTCAGTCTGGATGTTGAAGACAATCCAACCGGCGCCGCAACGCAGGTGGCTCGATTCGCCAAGAAGCAGAGACTGCATGACTCCGAGAAACGGATGGAGCCGCAGTACCTCGCCGGTATCCTTCATGCGCTGCACCCAAATGTCGATGAGTCTCCTAAGGCGCGGGTTGTAGCTCGTCCTGGCCCACTCTGAGAACTGTCGCTTCGAATAGTCATTCTGCCAAAAGAGCGCATCAAGCTGCCAATGGACTGATGATATCGGCGGCTCTGCGCCGTTAAGTAACGCTAGGACTTGTGTGTCGATCTCAGTCTCTTCGCCGATGGTCATTCGCGCTACGACCTCGCCTTTAAACCCGTTCTCGCGAATCAGCTTCAGGTTGCGCGCAACTCGCCTGTAGACCCCTTTCCCCCTATAATGGTCCGTCAACGCTTCGTCACCGTCCAGTGATAAGAAGATCGATCGGAATCTGTTCACGTACGCAGGCTCCAACCTGTCTAGCAAAAGGCCATTGGTCTGAATGATGAATTCGTGGCCTCGGACGGTGTTCATGATCTCTCGCAGTTTGCTCAACTGGAGCAGGGGCTCACCTCCGTAGAAAATCAAGGCGGCCTCTCGATCTTTCTGCAGAAAATTCCGCAGCACCTCGCTGTCATAGGCGGCTTCACTGGGTAAGGAATAGTCGACTTCGAGCCCATGGAAGTCGCTCCCAAAATCCTCGCAGGATTTGCCATAGCAGTAACTGCATCTGAGGTTGCAGTTGGTCGTCAATGTGATGTAGTAGTTCACGGCAGACCGCCCTCGTTTAACCTAATTCCTGACCAGGCAGCTCCCGTTTGGAATTCTGTGTGACAACCCAAGTCGGCGTTCTTGACGAGAAGCGAAGACAAGGCA
>JBEKPE010000035.1:0-16646 GCA_049521055.1 Bathyarchaeia archaeon | reverse complement strand
GCTACCGTGAGATATGAAGACTGGAAAACCGTTCAGGTTATTCAGCTTCAAAGGCAAACCCGACCGATGCGGAATATAGCCACTCAAACCTGCCACACCCAAGAACGATGTTGGGTCCAGAAGTGCGGCCGTATACGCCATGACAGTGCCCTGGCTGAACCCCAACAGGAGTAATCGTTTGGCATCGACAGGGTATCCTTGCTTGACCTCTTGAACGAACTTTTGGAGCATGCCAATGCTTTTGCGGAACGTGGTAGGTTCGGGGATTCCCTCCTCAGCGAGATCATACCAGACGAATCCGCCATACGGAAATGGGAATGGAGCCCGAGGTGATACTACGAGAACATTGGGAAGGGGAAGGGAGAGGACGAGCGGCACCAGGTCGTTCTCGTTGGCTCCCCGTCCGTGGATTGCAATGATGGTGGGATACTCCTCGGCTGTGGTTGAAGGGAAGAATACTGCGTGCTGAAGTGATGCCGGTATTGATTTCCCTTGCTTAATCCCCGTTCTCAAAATGCACACCGACTCATACTGCGTAGGCCTCTGTTGACTCCGCGTCACAAACCAACTGACTCTACAATTAGTAAACTTTGTATGACGATCAACCGGACGGGTAGATGCGTGTCTGGCTGATGAAACTCTACCCATTTGAGATGGAACGTTGGCAGTCGACTTGGGAGAATAAGGTCGAGTATAACCTGTCCGAAAGCGGCGTCCATCCCCTGCAATTGAACGCAATATTAGATAATGATACAGCTGAGCTGTTGAGTCAGAGCCTCGGTTACAGCCAAAGCAACGGAACCGAAGAGCTCAGAAGGACAATCTCAACTCTGTATCCAGGTGCCGACGTCGATGACGTTTTGGTTACGAACGGAAGTTCCGAAGCCAACTTTGTAGTGTTATGGTCCTTTCTTGACCGGGATGCGGAGGTTGCAATCATGCTGCCCAACTACATGCAGGCGTGGGGCGTTGCGAAGACACTCAAAGCCAAGGCGTTGCCTGTTTGGCTAAAGGAGAAGGAAGGTAGATGGGTCTTTGACATACGTAAGCTTCGGAAGAGTGTGAGTAGACGAACCAAACTAATTGCGGTATGCAACCCAAACAACCCGACTGGTTCCGTATTAGATGAAAGTGAGATCGATCAGATTTGCGAAATCGCTAAGAAAGTTGGGGCTTGGGTTCTTTCCGATGAAGTATACCACGGCGCAGAACTCGCCGGGAGCGAAACCCCGACCTTCTGGGGCAGATATGAGAAGAGCATTGTAACCAACGGCTTGTCCAAGGCCTACGGGTTACCGGGGCTTAGACTGGGGTGGATCGCGGCGAAAGACACGGCGAACAAGCTTTGGTCCTACCGTGACTATACGACAATTGCCCCGGGCGCAATCAGCGATTACCTCGCCAGACGCGTGCTCCAAACAGAAACGCGGAATAGGCTTCTAGCAAGGACAAGGAAAATCCTTCAGTCAAACCTTCCCATCCTCACACGCTGGGTGGAAAGGCACCGAAGCTACCTCTCTTTCATCCCGCCTAAAGCAGGCGCAATAGTCTACCTCAAGTATTCCCTGAACGTCAATTCAACAGAGCTCGCCGAACGCCTACTCAAGGAGAAGAAGACGCTCCTTGTTCCAGGCGACCACTTCCATATGGACCGATACATTCGGTTAGGGTACGGGGGCGCACAAGATCAATTGGAGGCAGGATTAGCACGCGTTGGAGAGGTGCTTGTGAACCTCCAGGCTTCTGGCAACTAACCCCACGGGGCCCGGCGATTAACTCTTCAACTAGGGTAAACCGACCGAAAGCTTTTCAATTGCACCTACATTACCTAATTTCTAACCAAGAAGTATCAAGCATGAGTCAACAGACAGCCCATGTAAGGTTAAGATGCATGGAATGCAAAGCGAAATTCGACAGTAAATATGATGCCTTTGATACTTCGGCCATTACCAATGTCGGCCAGATCCTCGAGAACTTCATCTTCTGCCCGAAAATCGGGAGGCGAGGATGCGGGAAAAGAGTTTCAGTCGTTGTATTCGATATTCGCCAGATTGATGAGGATTAGCCTCAAATCGAGTAACTTTTCTAAGGTCTAGGAATACTTAGTCCCTGTAGACTTGCTTTGGGTAAGCAAATACTAATTCTGGGCGCCGGATTCGGCGGCCTCGCCGCAGCGCACACTCTTCGCAGCGGACTAAGGTCCGAGCACAAGATAACGATCGTCGACAAGCAACCTCTCTTCTTCATGGGACTCACCAAACTCTGGGTGCTGAACGGCACGAGATAGGTTGGAGATAATCCTGGGAATAGGACACTACTTGCCAAGAAAGGAATAGACTTCATCGAAGGAGAAGTCAGGTCGATAAATGTAGCACGGAAGGAGGTCATTGTCGGTAAGCGAAAGTTCAGCTTTGACTACCTAATAATCGCTCTAGGCGCGGACTACTCACCCGATTCCACACCTGGGTTCTCACAGTACGCGAAGAACTTGTACACCGAAAGCGGATGTGCAGAAATTAGAGATAAGCTCCGCTCGGTAACATCTGGCACTATCACAATCCTCGTATGCGGATTGCCATTCAAATGTCCACCCGCACCCTACGAGTCATCCATGATTATGGACGACGTTCTCAGGAAGAAAGGGGTGAGAGAGAACGTCAAGCTCCAAATTGTTACGCCTGAGCCTCATCCCCTAACGATCCTCGGCGCGGAAGCGGGAATGATGGTTAAACGTCTTCTTGACGAGAGAGGAATTGGGTATCACCCGTCCGAGAGAGTGAAAGAAATTCGATCAAGATCAGTCCTAACCGAAGGAGGAAAGGAGATTTCCCACGACCTCCTCTTCGCTGTCCCGACACATGTTTCGCCATCGGTCGTTAGACAGGCGGGCTTAACTGATCAGTCAGGATGGATACCTGTTAACGCTAGAACATTGGCCACAGCGACTCCCCAAGTTTACGCGATAGGCGATTGTGCTGGCCCCAGAACCCCAAAGGGGCAATTGTTGCCACGCGCAGGAATCCTTGCTGAAGAACAAGGTAAGGTGGTCGCTGCAAACTTGATTGAGGAAATTGAAGGTGCCAAAGCACGGGAGGAATTTCAGGGAAACGGCGTCTGTTTCATGGAGGTCGGGGACGGCAAGGCGACGCCGGTACGCGCCAGCTTCTACGCAGAACCGAATCCAACATGGGACTCCACTCCACCAAGCGCGGATGGATTCCGCGAAAAACAACGCTTCCTTGAAGCACGGATGAACGCTTGGTTCGGCTAAGCCAAGTACACAACCGTCAAATCGGTCAACTGCTACCAGACCGTCGAGAATCATATCGATGTCGTCTAAGGGGCCGTCACTGGTTTTTGCTGCTCTATGCCTCATCTGGGGTTCCACCTGGCTTGGTATCAAAATCGGTCTTGACTTCCTTCCTCCCTTCACGTTCGCGGGGCTCCGATTCGCGGCAGCAACAGTCGTGCTGTTCGTCCTAGCGAAGGTCCTTCACGCTAGGATCCCGAGCGGACGGTCCTCTTGGTATTTGATGGTATTCCTAGGCATTTTTCAGTTGACCATTCCGTATGGCCTCGTGTTCTGGGGCGAACAATACATTTCCTCCGGCCTAGCGGCGATTCTATTCGCTACGCTCACATTTTTCGTCGTTATATTCGCCCACTTTCTTACCGAGGAGAAGTTAACTCAAGTAAAGGCTGTGGGAATTGTAGCGTCTTTCGCTGGTTTGATAGCAATTTTCTGGCGAGACGTAACGATTCAAAACTTTGCTATCGGTACCTCTTTCCTCGGGAGCGTTGCGGTAGTCGGGAGTACGGCTTCAGCCGCTCTGGCTAATGTTGTCGCAAAACGATATGCGAACAAAATTGACCCGTCCGTAAACGTTCTGGTTCAATCTGCGATTTGTTCTCTGGCGTTATCCGCCCTAGGTCTTCTAACAGAATCGAGCATCCCAATGCATTTCACAGTTCTTGCCATCGGGACGATTTTATACCTCGGCATCGTCGGTTCTGCCTTGGCATTCGTGGGACTTTACTGGCTTCTCACACGAACCACAGCCACCAACACATCGCTCCTCGCGTTCATCACGCCAATCTTGGCATTATTGCTTGGGTGGTTGGTTCTAGGAGAAGTTCCTGATCCAAGCATAGGGTTGGGTGCAGTGCTCATATTGGGGGGCGTATACCTGACTCTGAAACCTAGCGGCCGCTTCCTGTAACGCGGCCCGGGATCGAATGGCTAGGGGTTGACTAGTTCGATGGCGGTGGTGATGTTCCGCGCGATCTCATCCATCGGAGGTTCTACACCACGATAAGCCTCGACAATTCCAACTTCAGTTTTGATGAGGATTAGATAAGTGGGGTACGCGGCGAACTTCAGCACGCGTCGAAGATCCTGTAGTCTTTGTCGGGAATTTGCGGCCTCAGCGACATGAATCGCCGTAAACTTCACCTTACTCCCGTATCGATCCTCGGACGTATCTGCCAGCTTCTCGAAGAGAGGCTTCTGACCTTCACACCCCGCGCATCGGTCACGAGTAAGCGCATAAACGTAAACGACTTTGTCCAGCTGGACTAGAGTTGCGAAAGGTTCGCCGCTGGTCCCTTGGAATCCACTAGTAAAGTCGTCATAGGTTAAGCGGGTCGTTGGCATGACGAGGATTGGGGTCCTATCTTCTATAAAGAACGCCTCAGGTTCTGCGCCGAAATCTGGATTAACCTTTCTTGGCCCCTAGATAGAAGCCTAGCCCGAAACTGCCGCCCATTGGAAACACTTGGGCGAGAAATGCCAGAGAACCGACGATTGCTGTCAGCGAATTGGCGAATGTGTTGCCTGCGGCATTTGCAAATGAGTTAAAGTTGACTGTGATGACCCCTATAGACGCCAGCCATGTGAGGCCCAGCATGAAGAGTCCTGAGATGAGGGCTACGATCTTGAGGACTATTGCGGCTACTTTTTTCAAACCGTAGCCTAACAGAAATCCCAATGTTCCCCCAAAGCCGACTTGGCTAACCAGTAATGTTGCTAGGCCACTGTTGTCCAATCGGAGCACGGGCAAATAAAAGCGCCTTCACTCTGGCGCAATAAACGTTCGACACCGTCGCCCGCAAAAAGATGATTCCCTTCTGCGGGAATTGAACACAGCCATCGAAAAATAGGGCGATCGCTTGCATTCAATTCTGAATCATATTAGCAGAATGCTCTTGATAGTCACGCGCTTCCAGAACCCAGTGGCTAATCGGCACGCAATATAACCCAGCGGTTCCGATCATTTGTGGATGGAGATTACGATGTTGTAGACTGCGGCGCCGCTGCTGTTATTCTTGGCAGCCGCATTAGCGTTGAACGTCTCCCCAGGGCCCGACATGCTCTACGTAATCTCCCGAAGCTTGGAGCAAGGGAGAAGGGGTGGAATCGTGTCTGCGTTGGGAATTGGCGTAGGAACTCTGGTCTACACCCTTGTGACCGCTCTTGGCCTTTCCGCCCTACTGTTTTCATTGTCAATATTGTTCAACGCGATCAGATACGCAGTGGCTCTATACCTTGCCTACTTGGGATTTCGGATGCTGTTCGCGAAGGTCGTGAAGACGCGTGGGACAGCGGAAGGTAAACCCGTTCATTTGCCTCTTCGCTGCGTCTTTCGCCAAGGAGTGACGACAAATGTCCTCAACCCGAAAGTGGCACTTTTCTTCTTAGTCTTCCTTCCCCAGTTCGTGGACCAATCGAAAGGCCAAATCGCACTTCAACTAGTCCTGTTGGGATTAATGTTCGATACGTCAGGAACGAGCGTGAACGTGTTGGTAGCGACTTTGGCAGGGCGCGTCGGGGACTCGCTTAAGAAACGATCAGCCTTCTCCCGTATTCAGCGCACTCTGCCCGCTCTTATCCTGATCGGGCTCGCAATCTTGGTGGCACTTTAATCAGAACCGTCCCTACATGCATGATTGAGGCTGGTGAAGAGTGAACTATCTCGGTTTGGATTTGGCTGGGGTATACACTCGTCCAACCGGCGTCTGCATAATCAATCAGAAGCTACGCGTAACCTGCTCCGTTGTTCACTCAGATGCTGAAATTCTCTCCATCGTTAAGAGAAGCGGGACGAAGGTCGTTGCGATAGATGCACCACTCGCCCTGCCTCTTGGCAGACACTGTTTAGGGGAGCATTGTCGAGGCCGTTCACATTTTCGAGCCTGTGATCTTGTTTTAAGGGAGATGGGGATCAGGTTCTTTCCGATTACGCTCGGGCCGATGAGGACACTTACATCGCGGGGTATGCGGCTTCTCAAGAAAATTGAACGGCTTCACGTCGACGTGATCGAAACATATCCTGGCGCGGCTCAAGACCTACTCGGCATTCCAAGAAAACAATACGGCTTAGGAGAGCTGCAGGAGTCATTGAAAAAGATAGGTTGCAGCGGAGATATTTTGACTAGGAACTTAACAGGGGATGAACTGGACGCGATAAACTGCGCCTTGGTAGCTAAACAATACGGGGAAGGGCACTACGTGGCGATAGGGGATCCCTCCGAAATAATGATGATACTCCCCAGGACCTAGAAGGCTTTGACAAACCTTGATTGAACGCGCGCCAGATGACGGATCGGCGATCCCGCGGGTTCTGCCCGATGAATTGAGCGATGGATTTCGTCGCCTTGGATTAGAAGAAGGAGATCGCATTATGATGCACGCTTCGTTGGAGAGTATTGGGACCGTCGATGGTGGGGCTGCGATGGTTCTACACCGACTACTGAAGAATATTGGGAAGAATGGCATACTCTTCATGCCCACTTTCACCTCAGTAACTCGGCACAGTTCGACGCATGATAATTACACAAAAGCAGGGTGTTGGTGCGAAGGAAAAGAGAGCCGCCACCTGCCCTTCATCTCCGAATTGCAACCTGACAAGGATATGGGCGAAATTGCGTACCGGTTATGCAGTTGGCCATCGTCGAGAAGGAGCAGGCATCCCGCATATTCTTTTGTAGCGGTGGGCGAAAACTCAGACAAGCTTGTTCGTGAATATTCCACCGATGATCCACTGCAGCCTCTCAAGGCCTTTCTCAAAGAAGACCCCGCCGTTCTGACTGTTGGAGTCGGGTTGGAGTCGGTTTCCGCGATTCATGTAGCAGAGCAAAGGTTGACTCCCTCGAAGTTCGTTAAGGAACGTGCACTAACCATTACCTCGAAGGGACAGGAATGGGTTGATGTAACGGCGATGGGATGCGGTGGAGGTTTCAAGAAGTTGGCGGAACGTTTTGGCTCGCAGAAGCTCAAGGAGACTCAAATCGGATTGGCGACCGCAACGCTCTACTCGATGCGGGGATTGGTTCAGGTCGCGGAGAAGGTTCTCCACGAAGACTCAATGGCCCTTACCTGCGGAAGGCCGGAATGTCTAAGTTGCATCCTTGCCTCAACCCACCAATGAGCCCCGCTCAGCTTCCCTCTCCGTTGCGTTTCAGTTCCACCAGTCGAATGCATTTGGAACTGTCCTAGTCAACACCTTGCTGTTTTGCTCGGTGGATATTAGATCGTCCTCAATTCTGATTCCAGTCTTTCCTTGCATGTAGGCTCCCGGTTCGATCGTAAAGGCCATCCCTGGTCGGATGACTTCGATCCCACCCGGGACTATGTATGGCGCCTCGTGAACCTCCAAACCCAACCCATGGCCAGTTCGATGAACAAAATACTTGTCCAGGCCTTTCCTGCGAAGACACCCTCTGGCAGCTTCGTCTATCGAGCCCGATGTTACACCGGCGCGGGACGCGTGAACTGCTTCAACTTCGGCTTCGAGCACACTCTCGTACAGCCGTTCAAAGGCCGGATCCCTACCTATCATGAACGTACGTGTTATGTCAGCGAAGTAGCCTCCATAGGTGCAGGTTGCATCGATAACTATGCTCTCCTTTCGCTTCAGTTTTCTCTCGGACGGCAAATGATGTCCATCAGCAGCCATCGGGCCGGACTGGACTAGAACATCAGGAGTAGAATTTGCGCCGTTCACACGCATCTCGCCACCAATCTTCTGCGCGAGTTCCAGCTCGCTAATTCCAGCTTTGAGCATGGCGGGAATCTTTAGGAAAGATTTGGATATGATCTTCGCCGCGCGCGTTAGCAGCGCCACCTCCTGCGCATCTTTCACGGCTCTAAGGTTCTGCAGGATAGACTCGGCGTTTTCAAACTGAGGTTGTGCAAACTTGAGAATTGCATCGATGAACCTGTAGGGCATGTCCCCCTGCAGCCCCCACTTGCCATTCAACTTTAGCTGCTTGACTGTCTCTTCAATCGACTTCGAAGGGCCATCGGCATCAGTCCAACTGTGGATGATGATCTTCAGGGGTGACCTCAGATATGGGCCGGATTCGAGTGTGGGCGTTACCAGATGCGGTTCGCCAACGGCGGGCACAGCCATGAAGAACGGCCTTTCCAAGAGGAGCGAGTTCCCTCCGGTGTAGTACCTCAGGTTCGGCCCAGGAACAAGAATTACGCCATCGAGCCGTTTTTCATGAGCCTTCAGCTGCAATTTGCCAAACCTATCGGAATATTGATTCAGCAAGCCATTCACTGCCCTCGCATACCTCTACATTCGCTATATGCAGTTCTATGCCGGAAAACGGTGATTAGTTTAGAGATTTCGCCCTTACGGCCTGAAAATAGGCTAATCCGCTTAAATCAGCTGTCTCCCGTAGGCGTCTTTGAGCGCCCATGTTAGACACTAAACCCAACGAGGAAACAGAGCCGGCAAATGCTGAGTCCGGTGCTTGTATCCGAATAAACGCCTCCGAAATCAAAGCAAAAGACCATGAACTCTTGCTCCTCGAAGCCATTGATCAGACGCTCGCTGACTTACTTGGGCGACGTGCGAGAGAAGCGATTTACGACCATTTGGAGAGGAAATGTTACATGGCAAGGGAAGAGATGCCGCAGAGGTTAGGTGAATTCTGCGATATCCTTCACGCTAACTTTGGGAAAGCGGGGACAACGATCGAGAGAGCTATCGCGAAGAGGTTTTACTCCAGACTGGAAAAGAGATTCATTGACTATCCCGGCTACGGTTTGGTGGATTACGTTGAGAAGGCCAGCTCCCAACCCTCTCAACGTACAATTGGTCTTCCGATCACGACTACGACGGTAACGACGTATGTTTTTCCTGGCCAAGTAGGTCAGGCCTAAACGAAAGTAAAACTTTCTCCAACTGAAACGCCATTTGCCTTCACGAAGCCTGCATTAACTTCCAGCACGTACATCGCGTTGACGGGCGGCGTGAAGATAGGGCACGCTTGAGACGTGCAGGGCGGCAGGTCCTGCTCGATGAAAACCACCTGCCTGTTAGCGTTAAACCAGATGATATCCAACGGGAAGTTCATCTCATGCATCCAGAAACTCCACTCACCTTCCTGGTTGAAGACAAAGAGCATTCCGCGGTCGGCCGGCATCGAAGCCCGTCCCGAGAGGCCCATCTGCTGCTCCTGAGGCGTCGTGGCGAGATCAACAGTTAGAACCACGCCCGCAAGCACAATTCTCACTGGCCTGGGTTGCTCGTAAAGATAGTAACCAAGCGAAACAGAAACCGCGAGAACAACGACCACTGACGCGACGAAGATGATCCGTCTTTTCAAGGCTTCATCCTAACCAGTTCGGGCTTCTTGATCAGTACTAGTCTCAAGCAAGGAATCCTATGGTTACGTTTTGTTTGTTGGGTGATTCTTAAGAAGTTCTTAAGAGGATACATTGGACTTCAAACAGTAGGTAGGTCAGATGTATCTTTCAACGAACGGAACGGCGCTCTACTACATTGATGTCGGTCAACCCTCAAGTCCGCCAATCGTGTTAGTCCACGGTTTCCCTCTTAGTCATGAGATGTGGACCAATCAGATTGAGATTCTCAAGAGTGCTTACCGGGTGGTTGCGTTTGACCTGCGTGGACAGGGAAGAAGTGGAGTGGGTGACGGACAGTTCACGCTCGAGTTCTTGGTTGACGATCTCATAGCCTTGTTAGACCATCTGAAAATTGAGCAGGCAGTTCTTTGCGGGCTTTCGATGGGTGGTTACGTGTCTTTACGTACAGTGGAGCGAAACGCGGAACGTGTTAGCGGGCTTGTTCTATGCGATACCAAGTCTGAGGCAGACCCGAATGAATCGAAACTGGCGCGCGCTGCCTCTATCAAAGTGATCAAGAGGAATGGGGTTGATGCGTATGCGGAAACCTTCCTGAAAGGGGCCCTCTGCCCCACTTCATTAAAAGATCGGAGTGTGGTCGAAACGGCGACGAAAATCATTCAGCAAAACAAGGCTCTGGGACTGTGTGGCACATTGCTTGCACTTGCTGGAAGGACTGATACGACTTCATTCCTCCCGAAAATCGAAGTTCCCACACTTGTCCTCGTGGGTGAACACGACGAAATCACGCCCCCTGAACAGTCCCACAAAATGCACTCCATGATACAGAATTCAGGACTACATGTCATACCGCGGGCAGCGCATTTGAGCAATATGGAAAACCCGCTGGATTTCAACACCCATTTGTTGAGCTTCCTTCATAACGGCATGCAATCATAGGGCAGATACGACTGATACGATGCCCAACCCAACGACGGATGCTAGGCTGAGCCAGTATGCATACTTCCACAGGCCTTTGGAAGCAGATTCTCCCATCACTCGTTTATCCGAGGCAATCTTGCCCATAATGAACGCCGGTCCAAGGAGAACAAAAACGAAAACCACCATCAAAGTTAGAATCGCGTTCAACAGGTTCGCCGTCAACACAAGCGCCAGCAACACTGCCGGGATCGATTCAAGAAAATAAACGGGGAACGCACGGGTTCTACGCCAACCCATTGCTTCAACGACGCCCCACGCACTACCAAATGATATTGCCATCAACGCTAGGAAGGCCGCGGCAGTGAGCCCGATTCCGAAAAGCACAGGCGCATATTGACCTGCCACAGTTGAAAGTGCCCTAGATAGTTCTCCGGGAGATGTGAAGTTCAGGATTGGGCCAAGTCCCGAACTCACCATTACGATTATAACCATCAGCGCCTCGCTGACAATTGCTCCTCCAAGCGTTTCCAGCCGTGAAGACCAAACGCTCCCAGCTTTCTTCTCGGCAGTTGCAGAAGCCTGATAGAAAATCATGAATGGCATTATCACAGCCCCCACATTGGCCGCGACAAGAAATAGAAAACGTGGGTCCCCCGATATGTAGAAAGGTGAGTAATTCAGTGTTCCTCGCATTATCAACGAACCGACGTATGATAGAAGCATGACCACCGATATCCCTAACATAATCTTCTCCGCCGCCGAATACTTTCTTCTGTACACTACGAGAACGTGTACTACGTATGCTAGCAATACAGAGAGTAGTGGAGGCACGCCGAGGATCCCGAGGCCAATGGCGATTCCCAAATATTCGGTAATGTACGTTAGAATGTCCGTCAATGCCATAGGAAGGGCTGCAAATAGCGCGATATTGGCAGAGTAATTCTCTCTTATGATCTCGCCGAGGCCCTTGTGAGTTACGACGCCTATTCTGCCGGAGGCTTCTTGGATGAAAAAGAGGGGGACGGTGAGAAGAAGTAGGAGCCAAATTAGGCCGTAATGGAATATGGCACCGGTCTCGGCAGCTGTAATGATGCTTGCCGCGTCAACATCGGCAATCATCACAAGCCATGCTGGGCCAAATGATGCCGCAAATCTTGCAAAGTTCGCCTCAAGAGTCGAAACGCTGCGCGCCAATGAAGCATCACATTCGTGTATCTTTTGAGCCCTCGCATGGAACATCGCGACGGCTCGTAGAAAGGGTCTTGGCACGTAGTGTATGTTCTTTATAGACCCCAATTCTCAACTTTTCATTTGACCAACGATTTGCTCAGGGTTTTGGCTGAGGCTAGAGAGGAATCTAGCCATTGTCCAGAGAACATGCTCGTAAGCGTGTTTTCCATTTCTGACCCAATCAGGCCCAAGTACCTCCGCTGTGAAGAAGCTCAATAGTAACGTTGCGTGATTGTTGTCAGAGTCACCAAGGATCTCCTCGGGTACGCTCTTCCTTACGTCTAAACAACTTATCAGAACTTTCAAAAGATCTCCTCAAAGATAGGTCGCTGCGAATGCGCTTAAGATCAGTTGCAAAGATAGCGAGCGCTATCGTAGTTTTCCTGGTGTTGACTACACCAAACTTTTCTTCGAACGTAAATGTGTATGCGGATCATTCGACACCGACTTCTACACTTTCCCTAACGCCGTCACTGCCGCTTCCAGCTATCGGCTACGCTCCACCTCAATTCGGAGCCCCATGGCCCCATCCAGTCTCAGGGGTCATACACGTCCTCGTAATCGCGGCCGACTTCCCCGACATCAACTCCACCTTAACAATCGCCCAAGTAAAACAGAATTGGTTCGGAGCGGTCGCCTCATACTACCACGAAATATCGTATGGGGCATTGACTGTTCAAGGTGACATTTATGGGTGGTACAAGCTGCCGTATCCAGAATCACATTACGGACTGAGCTGCAACGGGATCAACTCCGCCGACTGCAGTGGGCAGGACACGTCATTCCAATTTGCTCAAGATGCCTCAGCACTAGCGCAGAAAGACGTTGACTTCAGCAAGTATGACTATTTCATTTTCATCCATTCCGGCTACGGCCAAGAATCAAGCGGAGTGAAGAACGACATTTGGTCAGTCACGTACATGGGCGGCGTTTATGTGCTAACCAAAGCGAAAACCATCGATTTGTTTAGCATCGTTCCAGAACTGGAAGCCCACGGAGCCGTCTCCGGGGGGGTCTACTGCCTCGAATTCGGTCACGACCTTGGTCTTCCGGACTTGTATAACACCAACACAGGGCAATCGATTCTCGGCCCATGGGAACTCATGGATAAAGGAGCATGGAACGGCAACCCGCAGGGATCAAGCCCCGCCCACATGACAGCCTGGGACAAAATCCAACTCGGGTACATCAGCGGCCCCACACTAGCCACCGCCCAAGACCGAACAACCTCCACTTACACAGTTGACCCCACAGAAGTCGCGTCAAATAACATTCACGCGATCAAGATACCCCTCACCCAAACAAACCAGTACTACTTGGTCGAAGTGAGAGCACAGATAGGATCCGACACCGCCCTGCCCGCCGCCGGGGTCCTAATTACGCTTGTAAATGAGAATCTAGTTGTCGGCAAAGTGCACGTGATAGATGGCCATCCCAGCGTTCCCGAATTGAACGATGCTGTTTGGACGGTGGGGCAAACGTTCACCGACAGCGCGAACAACGTGGCTGTCACGGTAACAGGCGAGAACGGAAACTCGTACCAAGTCACCGTGAATAGAGGCGGTAGCCAACCTCCTCCACCCCAGAACCAGACCGCCGCGTACATTCAACTCGCCATAACCGGCATCAATACCCAGCCCGCAGTCATAATCAACCCCAACACTACGGTCACGATCACCATCCAAATCTCAAACGCCGGAACCATGACTGCAACTAACGTCCCAATCCAGGTCGCTCTCGACGGACAGACCTTCACAAACCTCCAAGTCTCAGACGTTGCGACAGGGTCATCGACGCAGACGAGTTTCACTTGGGTTTCAACGGTTGGAAGTCACGTCTTCCAAGTAACCCTGGACCCCGATCACACGATAAATGAACCGAGCAGAGCGAACAACGTCGCGTCGTTTAACGTGAACGTTGGTCCTACTCTCTCTATCAACATCCCAGCGAACATCACGTCCTCGAGCAACATCTGGGTATTGATCAATGGCGTCAGGTATAATTTCACTTCAAACCAATTGACAGCGAGCGTTACAACCGGACTAGTCACCGTGCAAATCCAATCCCTAATCAACGCGTCATTGGGCGTACGGCACGCATTCACTGGTTGGTCGGATGGAGTCCCATCCAACCCACGAACGCTTACGGTGACCTCGAACGTGACAATCCAAGCAGTTTACGCGACCCAATACCTTCTCTCAATAAACCAGAACGGAGGAACAACGACGCCCGGCGGCTGGTATGCCGCGAACAGCGTCGCAACGATCTCCGCCAACGCCACCTCGAATGTGATCCCGAGCTGGTCCAGGCTGGTTTTCACGAGTTGGTCTGGCGACTACAATTCAACCTCACCAACGTTCTCCATTACCATGACCCAACCGTTCACCCTCCAGGCTAATTGGATGTGGCAATACTACCTATCCGTCGTCTCCTCCACTGGATCGCCTTCTGGTGGGGGATGGTACAATGCTGGAACCACTGCAAATGTGACCGTTCAGCCCATCGTTGATTTTGCGAACGGTACTCGAGAGGTCTTAGTGGGTTGGAACAACGCCTCTTTTGCTCAAGCTCCAGACTTTCAGCTTCATGTGAACTCGCCTACTCGGATACAGGCGATTTGGAAGGTTCAATATTTGATCCAAGTTGCATCGTCCTACGGCCTACCTCAAGGCTCCGGTTGGTACGACTCCGGATCCGTAGCGAAGATTTCAGTTCAACCCCAGATCAACTACAATAATCAAACACGCAGAATTCTCACCGGTTGGACAGGTGACTACTCGGGCAAAAACCCAAACTTCACCCTACCCGCCAACAAACCCATGAACGTTGCAGCACAGTGGATGACACAGTACCAAATCACGTTCAAAGTCGCCGGCCTGCCGAACTCCACATACGTCACGGTAAACGTCAATAATCAAAATTATCAGATCGCCTCAAACCAACCCTCTTCAGCTTGGTACAACCGAGGTCAGACGCTGGATCCAACCACCAATCAAACAGTAATGGCGTTCTTCCAATTCGCAAATTGGCGCAACTCAACCGGTTCGAACGTAATGATGCCCACCGCGGTGACCGCGCCGTCGGAATACACAGCGAACTATACGCCTCAACTCGCGGTACCCGGTTTCCCGATCGAATCAGTGTTGATCGGCTTGGCTGCAGGTCTTCTGGCAATCAAGGTCACGAGAGAAAACCGAGGCCGAAAGAAAACCTCCCGACCGTCTGGAACGACCATCCCTCCATCGGATGACCGTACGTGCAGGCCTTAGGTTCCACTCTGGATCGATTCTAACGAGACTCTTGTAATTTTCCGACAGCCCAATCATACTTTAGCCGTTCAATTGGTTGAAGATTTGTTCAGGGTTTTGCATCGCTCCCTTCTGAAGCCTTTGCGCTTGCCCGATTACTATCTCCTGTTTGTCCTCCTTTAGTCCAACAATGATCGCCGCCGCAACCTCTTGTGGACTGATGCCGCGATAGGCTTGTTCTTCTTCACCAGCGAAGCTTGCATCAAGGTCCGTGTCCGTCGTTGGCGGAATTGCTTCGAACACACGAACTGATGTGTCCTTGAGCTGGTGGCGTAGGGAGGTTGTGAATGAATGGATCGCCGCTTTTGTCGCGCAGTAGATGGGCATCTCCGCGATCGGTACGAATGCCAGACCTGACGAGATGTTCACGATAGCCGCGCTTTTCTTCACTAAGAATTTTGGCGCGAAGAGAGCACAAAGGCGTATGGTTGATTCTAGGTTTATCGCAAGCTCATCGTCTACAGGAGGAATTCTCTTGATGATCTTGGGTGAGGTGAAGTCGACCTGTCGTTGTATTCCGGCGTTATTGACCAGGATATCGAGACTTGGAAAACTTGAGGTGCTCCAATGGAGCAGTTTTTTCCTCTCCGACTCCAGCGACACATCGCACTTTCTTATGCGCGCGCTTGGAATCTTCGCTTTTGCTTCTTGCAACTTGGTTCGGCGACGTCCACATATGATGACTTCGCTTCCAGCCTGCACAAATGCTTCAGCCAAGGCAAAGCCAATTCCCGTTGCACCGCCGGTGATTAACAGCGTATGACCTTCAACCTTCAAATCAATCAATCTGAGAGGTGATGCCTTTTGACATAGAAATAGTGCACTATATTTTCAGCGGACAAGAGAATTCAGCACGTAGCAACTGACCCCAGACCGAAGGTGTCGAATCGGGATTAGACTGCGGTCTAACTTGTACTCGCTAACAGTGTGCTCTTCGACGGAGAGGTTGTTTCGTAGGTTTCTAGTACGGAGATGGGTAGTGAGGGAGTGACGAAGACTCCGGTTACTACAATGCGGGCGTGATTCAACGGGGCTTTGGTTGAGTTTGAGAAGATGAGCCGGTAATTCCATCCGTTCACGGTGATGTAGTACAATGGGCTGTCGGCCACTGCGCATGGCGGACTCGACAACTTGCATGCAGGGGACACCACGGATGACGTTATGACTCCGGTTAGAGTCACGTTTTGGTGTATTGGGTTTGGATAGTTGATTCCGGAGGTGAGTCCTGGCCCAAAAGATGGGCTTGAGACCGTTTGGATTGTACTCGAGTTGCTTGAATAGACCTGAAATGCAACTACGGTCAACGCAATTACTACAGCTGCTGTTAGAACGTACTTGGCCCGTTTCACCGTTTTCTCCTCACACGACAACTTGTGAGGGTTTGCTTGGTTGGCTAAATGGACTCTAAACTCAGCACGTCAAATCTATCTGAGCATTTAACTTGGAATTTACATTAACCAAGCAGCTTATCCGGCCAGACAGGGGGCTCTACGAACAGCCAAAATGAGGACCTGATGGAGTATGGTTGATATTTGGTTCTCGTATGGATGAATTCCGAAACCATTCAG
>JBEKPE010000034.1:0-16150 GCA_049521055.1 Bathyarchaeia archaeon | reverse complement strand
TTCTCAGCCATTTTCTCCAAGTACTCAACGTTGAG
This sequence comes from Bathyarchaeia archaeon, assembly GCA_049521055.1. GTDB lineage: Archaea > Thermoproteota > Bathyarchaeia > 40CM-2-53-6 > 40CM-2-53-6 > FEN-987. The sequence continues at coordinate 16,115 of JBEKPE010000034.1, read as the reverse complement.
GAGGGGGTGATATGGGTAGAGAAATTGCTCAGTCAGGTAGTCGCCTAGGGTGCCTCTTTCGACATCGGATTCCACCAACATCCTATCAGCAATCAGAAATCTGAACTCTTCGCCTTCGTAGACTCTCAAATGTTCCCTCAATCCGTTCGCGTAGCTTTCGCATAAGACCAACAAGTCCTGGCCCCGTGCCACACCAGGTTTCGCGAATACAGCTGGACCGTAGGCGCACACAGCCACCCTCTCGGCTGGAGCAACTAAATCGTCAAGCTTATCCAATGCATTCTCGACGATGTGTGCGAACGCAGTCAACTGAAAAACACCTACCTGAGTCCTCTTTCAGGGTAATCGCTAACGTGACTTAGATAGGTTGCGACCTAATTTGCTGAAATGGATCCTGCAAAAGAGTGTGAGCAAGCCGCTTCCGTGAAGCCACATGTCTTTCAAGAGTCGCTTCAACGGCGTTCTACTACCCTTTTTCTCTGTCCAATGAATTGGAATTTCCTTGATGGTGAAACCCATCTTCCTAGCCAGGACTATGACCTCTGTATCCCAGAACCAAGAATCGCTTTTGGCTTCGATGTTCAGTTGTTCGACGAGCTTCCGTGAAAACGATTTGAAGCCGCACTGGTGGTCGTGGACACCTGTGTTGAACAATACACGAACGAGTCCGTTGTATGCAATTGAACTTGCCTTCCTAAGCAAAGGTCGATTCGTGACTGATCCTTGAACGTACCTTGAGCCGGTGACGAGATCGAACTGTTTACCCATCTCGATCAAATTCCGATAGGCGTCGAACTTTTCCAGGTCGGTAGCCAAATCCACATCAACGTATACGTACGTTTCGCCCGGCACTCTCCGCCAAGCCTCACGTAACGCCTTTCCGCGACCTAGGCGATTGTCGTTCTGCAGATGGATAATGTTCTGGTACTTCCATTTCAATTCGTCAACTGTTGGAGATGAGTCGGATCCGTCCTCCGCGATCAGCAGGGTGAAGTTTGGATTAATCGCTTCTGTGGCTTCCTCTAATTTGACGGCTGTTGCACCAAGGAACTTGGTGTCCTTGTAGACCGGAAGAGTTACTACAATCTGATGGGCGTCGCTTCGAGACAATTGGCTCGCCTTAAGCTGCTTCTGCGACGAGCTCCCTGGCTGCGGCTCGAATTGCTCCTTCACTGTTGAACTTAGGCTTCCAACCGAGCTCCATCAATTTCGCAACTGAGAGATGCATGACTTTCACATCCCCAAACCAGCCGCGGCCCCCATCAACACCACCCGTGACCTTCATCTTTACTCCCCTCAGACCAAGCTCCTCCACCACAATTTCCGCGATCCGTTTCACACTTACCTGGTCGGGCGAGCTGAGATTATAGACTTCAACCCGCCTATCTGAGCGCTGAAAAGACTCGGTCGATAGAAAGATTGCATTTAGGCAATCGGTAATATGAACGTACGATTTTGTCTGGGTACCGTCGCCTAGGATTTCAATTTCGTTAGGGTTTGTTTTCAGTTTTTGGATGAAGTCCCATAGAATACCGTGCCGCGAGCGGGATCCTACACAGTTTCCCAAACGCAGTATCAAACCCCTCATTCCATGCGTGTTGGCGTAGGCGGAGATGAGGGATTCACAACCAAGCTTGGAGGCCCCGTAGGTAGATATTGGAAGCATCGGCCCATAATTTTCTGGTGTGGGTAGCTGTGTTGCTTCGCCGTAGACAGTTGATGTCGACCCGAACACAACGGTCTTCGTCTCACCACTGGCCCGCATGCCCTCAAGAAGCCTGAACGTAGCAAGCAGGTTCTCCTCAAAATGTACCGAAGGGTCTACGGCTCCAACTCGCACCTCGGGGTTTGCTGCGAGATGGTAGACAACTGACACGCCACGTAGAACCTCTGCGATATTCTGAATTTTCTTAAGGTCAGCGTCAACGAACTGGAAGCCTTCCCGGCCCTTCGCATCGTGCAGGTTTCCCATTTTTCCGCTGCTCAGGTTGTCCAGAACGATAACATCGTCTCCCCGGTCCATCAAAACATCGACGAGATGACTTCCTATGAATCCCGCACCGCCTGTTACAAGAGCTTTCAACAGTCCTCACAACAACCCTTAGATTCGTTCTCTTTGTGAACCGAGTGAATCGCGGAAGGTTCGATCTTACTTCATGTCGAGAGCTTCGAGAGAGATTAGTCTTGCTTTGATTTCCGGGCCCTTGATTGTGCCTATGAGCGTCTCATCTGCAGTGACCATCTTCGAGTTACCTTGCAGAGCAAACGCGACGTAGATAGCATCGTACATTGATATTGCATTCTCGAGGGAAAGCGTTAGGGCAGTGGTCCATTCCCCATGTGTCGGGTCGCGCGCGATCTGTAGCTCTTCAAGCGAGTCCATAACCGTCCGAAATTGTAATGAGGTGAGTTTCGCGACCGGATGAAAACGAAGAGCCGACGCAACCTCATAATTCAAAAGTGACGGAGCTTCGAGATTGACTGCTCCTTCTAGATAGAGACTCTTGAGTTTTCGCGCTCTTGAACTATCCGCCTCATCGACGAACCATTTTACCGCTATTGAGGCATCCGTGACATATTGCTGGATCTCTTCTCTCTCCAAAACCTGACCGTCTCCGCACTGTTGAAATCAATATGACGGTACTTCCGGGCGGTTTCTCTGTATATCGCGTCCGCCTTTCTGCCGCCTTCTCGAAGTTTCTCCCAGTCCTTACTCGTACTTCGCCGCTCAAGTTCAATCCTTGATTCTATCGCCTCGCGTAATAGTGCTGACCAGTTTATTGATTTGAACCGCTGCATCTCCTTCTTCAGCCGCTCGGGAACTCGAACAGTAACGAGTGCCAAGTCTCCAACCTCCAAGGCGCGCGTATATACTGCGTATAGCTACACATAAGACTTCTGGCTGCGGCATAATTTAGTGGAGAAGCGGATGACGCGCCATGAACCTTTGATTCAAATGCGCCTGTAGATATAATTGAGCTCGGAATAGCGATGTAGAGGAATGCGCGATTGGGCTTGGGATTATATCGATAAGGTTGAAAGTAGGCCTAGTGATGGTGTGGCGGAAAATTTGTTGAAGGGAGATCTGCGCACTGAACTTGTTTCTGTAGTGCTATCCACCTATAATGAGCGCCAGAACCTCTCCAACCTTGTCCCGCTGATCGAGAATATCTTAGCAAGGAACGGGATTAACGGTGAAATCGTTGTCGTTGACGATAATTCACCGGATGGGACTTCTGATGTTGCGAGAGCTTTCGGTAGGCAGTATGGAAACGTTAGGCTGTTGTGGCGACCGGGCAAGTTAGGACCTGGTTCCGCCCATGCTGACGGTTACAGGTTTGCAGCCGGCGACATAATCGTGGGCATGGACACGGACTTCTCGCATGACCCGCATGACATTCCCCGATTCGTTGCGAAGATCAGGGACGGATTTGACGTAGTGGCTGGTTCACGATACATACGCGGAGGCCAGTATCAGGTTAACTCCTTGCAGACCTTAAAGAAGAGCGTAGCCAGCAGGCTCGGAAACATCATGATCCACATTCTCTCAGGCGTGCCAGTACACGACTTCACAACCGCGCTTCGAGCCGTTACGAGAGAGGCCGCGCAAAATGTTGAGACGCAATCGAAAGGGAATTCGTTCTTCATGGAGTTCATTATCAAAGCGTACCGGGACGGCTATAAGATGACGGAGGTCCCGATCGTCTTCAGGGATAGGGTTGCCGGGAAGTCCAAACTTAGCCTGGGCAGGCAGTCATTGAAAATGATCGTCGACCTGCTCAAACTTACCGGAAATCGATGAACGCCTACCCGACGGAACCGGTTTGCGCTAAGGTCATTTCGAAACTTTAACGAAGAGCCTTCATTTTTCACGGAGCTATCCAAATTCGCCGGTGGCAAGTGGCGCAGTACCATTGACCATGGACAGGAGAAAGTGGGTTTCCGCATATAGGACATGGAACAACCTGTGGAGCTACCGGAACCGCAAATGGAACGGCAGGGACAACGGCAACCGCACGAGGCCGAGTGAAGAAGAAGAGCAGTGGGAGAAGGATTAGCAGTCCTACGACGCCAGCCAGAATGAATGGAAAAATATCGAACTCCGTAGAACATGCGCTGACGCTAACATTGAGTACAGATTGTCGTACAATTCCGCCTCCGTTTCCTTGAACGGTTATTGCATACGACTCTGGCGTTACGCTGCACGGGGTAACGATTGTGAGTAAGGACGTGGCTTGCCCATTCGGTGGAGGTGTGACAGAGGGCAGGGAGAAGGTTAACGACATTCCATTCGGGACGCCTGACGCGGTGAGCACAACCGCGTTGTTGAACCCGTTGAACGATTGAACAAGTACCGTGGTCATATTCGTTCGGTCCGGTTGGCTAGTTGATTGTGTTGGCACGAGTAGGGAGCTTGGGTTCACGGATAACGTGAATGATGGGGTAAGCACGATGAGGGTTACCGTGGCCGTGTGCGCGAATTTTGAGCTGGACCCGATCACGCTGATGCTGTAGGTTCCATTTGGCGTGTTTGTCGAAGTCTGGACTTGGAGCGTGGACGTGAAAGGTGTTTGTCCCGAAGCCGGGTTCAGAGTCCACGTGACTCCCTGTGGAGGCGGCGAGGATACGACCAAGCTTACAGGTACCGGATTGCTGCACGCCAACGATGATCCGACCGCAACGTTGTAGGACGCCGAACCGCCAGGTACGGCGTTCTGCGTTGTCGGTGTGGCTGTTAGCGTGAAATCGTAGTTAGGCATGAGGGGTTGACTGACCACGGCCGTGTTGCCGGCACTATCGTAGGCCGTGACAGTTACGCAGTAGTTTGCTTGGGTCGCGTATTGGTGTGCCCGAATATCGCTGACTTGGCTTTGACCGGAGAAGGGAACATCTAATGTGGCACCATCCCCGAAGTCCCAGTGTAGGCTTGTTATCCAAAGACCACTTGCAGTCTTCGCAGCCACATTGAACAGGTATGCGGGAGGATAGGCAATTGTGAGCTGAGGAGCCGCATCGAACCATACCGTTAACACCTGAGCGCTTTCGACCCCAAAAACTCCTCCAAGCCTGGTAGGAGACGCATGAACGGGCACAGATGGAACGTAGAGTGGAAGAAGCATGATTAGCAGGGCCAACAGAACTAAAGACTTCAAGAATATACCATCCAGACTGAGCCGTGAACGAAGACTCAGCCTAGAACTGGTCAGTTAAGCAGTCTTTACGTAAGACAGTTCAATTTCGACGAATAAGCGGCCAGTTCTTGATTCTACTATGAATTAGAATGATATCCCTTAGCTACGCGGCATTTCCGCCCCATAGAACCGTTGAGGCTAACCCGAACCCTTTGAACCTCGCTTCGCAGCCGTCACTCGCCGGCTTGAGGAACCTGTTCCCAGCGGCGATGCAAGCCGCGCCGTGATTTGTTTCAGCGCAGTTTGGAGCTTAGGATTGAAGCATACGAAGTATCCCGACAGGAAAATCAACTGTCGTATTGAGGCATCTACGTTAGTTAGGCCAAAGGGGGTGAGCTGATCCGTCAAATAACGTGGAAGTTCTGGATGGCTGCTGCCTATGAAGTAGAACATTATGATGAAAGCGTTGAGGACGTCGGCGATTCGGTAGATGAGGAAGTTGAAGTTCGGGGTGAGGATTACGATTGGAAAGAGCTGGACCATCATTTGCGGGTCGAAGAGGTATACCACCCCGTACCATGCGTACCATGTCATCAGTATTTTTTCGAGCGGCGTATGTTTCGTGCGTAGCGCGTAAATCATGAGGAAGAGGAAAATTCCGATGCTCAGTATCTGGCCCGCCCTCGCGCCCGATATTATGTCTCCTAGGCCTGTCGCGGAGATGGCCATGGAAATCCATGTGTTTTGCAATTGATGGTTCGGTCCGCTGTAGCCCACGAAGAGTTTTATCCAGACATCGAAGTTCGCGACAGCGAACGGAAGGTTCGCTGCGAGCCAGACGATTGCGGCGGTCAAGGTGAAGTTGATTCGCATTCTCCAGTTCTGTAGCCCAGCGAGCATTGGGAACAGCATAATGCCAGGGGTGAATTTCGTGAGAACGCCTAAGGCTAGGGTTACGGCTGCCCATTCGAAGCGTTGATCCAAGTATAGCCAAATTGAGAGGGTTACGAAATATGCGACGAGGAAGTCCCAGTTGTAGAAGCCGTACACGATGAAGGTTAACGTGGTGAGCATGTAGAGGAGGATTCGGTTCTTGCTTAGGTTTAGTTTCGTGCAGAGCATGTAGAGGTTGTATATGGTGCCGATCATGAACGGGTATTCGAGCAGGCCTTCGACAACAACGAAGGTGTTGTAGGAGTCGATAACGACGGGGAAGTAGGTCGAGATGGCTTGGCCTAGATAGATGAGTAGGCCGATCATCTGGGGGTATTCAAGCTCATACTGGACGTAGGGAATCTCGAGGTTATGATGCCCCGTGTAGACGTCGCGAATCCAGAGCCAACCGACATCACTGTAGTGACTGGGAACGAGAAGCGGAACCTTGGTGAGGGCGCTGTAGATCCATATGGTTGTGGCTACGATCATTATGATTCTGAATTCGGTATCCCGTTGAATTAGGGATCCGAAACCGCGCAAGCCGTAACCTGACATGCGATGCACTCAACCCACGTGTGAGCGAGAACCATCTTTAGAAACTTTCCCAAACCATCCTAGTCCAAACCATGAGGCAGTACGACGGCGATGTCTGATACCCTAGTCCGCTATTCCGTCGGTGTATAACATATGCTAGACATGTTTCTGCGTGTTGCCATGGGCCTTGCAGCCACCTAGTCTTCTTTGCTTTAGCGGTGAGAAAGTGACACGCCCCAGGCTGGGAATGTGTTGGTTGGGGTACACAACCCGTAAGGACTCATCCAACCCACGGATAACCATACTCCCTAACTTGAGACCAGTCTAGCTAAGCTGCAAGCTCGGCGAAAGTCACAGTTTTGACTTCGCAGCGGTCGTAAACACTGTCGTTGGTTAGTAATGTCTGATTTCGCCTCAGGGCAGCAGCAGCGTGCACCGAATCAAAGTATGTTAATTCTCCGAAGTCCTCTCGGAGCTTGTCTGCGAGTATGTAATCATCAATGCTTGTCGCTTCTTCTGAGATCCCATGCTTTACGAGTTTTCTCTTGATCAAGATCAAACTGGTGTAGGTTTCACGTGAGCCTTTTCCTTGCGAGTAGAGCACGGTCCTCATTTCGAGAACCGCAGATTCTAACACGCTAAGCTGGATTCTGTGTTGGCTCACCTTTTGTAGGATCTTCCGACTCAGTCTGTTCCATCTGTCCTCCGGTCTGAGAGAGAACAGAAACTCGGTTTCAGCCACGTACGGCAACTATTTGGCCTGCTTGAGAAGGAAAGCTTCGGCTTTTCGCCTCGCGGATTTCGTGAACTTGATGTCGCCAATTAGCTTGTGAAGTTCGGAGTCAACTTCCTCGCGAAGAGGAATAACTATGAAACTGTCCCCTTTAGGCACAACGTAAACGTGCTGTCCTTTTCTAATTTCAGTGTGTTTCCGGACATTAGTTGTCAAGGTCACTCGATAGCGTGAATCTACTTCCACCAGGCTCATTGCTATGCACGCAAACCTATATGCTTACCCGCAAATTATGAGATTAGTGGGAAATAAGCCTTCCCGTGCCCACAATCCATGGTTTAGCGGTTTGAAACATGTCATCTGTTCATTTGGACGCGTTACGAAGAGGATTTAACAACCGTTTCTCTGGCCTGTCACTTACTTCGAGAGAAGATACGAGTACCCCTCGCAAACGCGAACCAGACTGACGAAGTTGATCGGATAGATGGGTCAAGAACTTTATTGATTCTTTTCGAGGGTAGTTTTGCGTCGGAACACGTGCGAGCGAGGGCCCGTCCTTGCCTTAGATTGTTTTGCTGCTCGAGTTGGGAGTTGTTTTTTCGCGCTTGTGTTTTCGAAGTGTATGACAAGGATTAGGTAGATGAAAATCCAAGCGATGAAGAGGACTTCGCCGATGGATGCGTGGAACGCTTCAAAGTCGAGGCTGATGTATGTAATGTATAGCACTATGAGGGTGATTCGGATTACGTTCACAAAATATGTTCCGGCCGCGCCGATAACGGCGTAGATGATCTTGCGGGTCTTCGAGGCGTCAAGCTTCACCATGAGTACGAGAATTACGAGGCTGTAAACCAACATACTAACTACACCTGAGGAGGGCCAGTAGATGACGAGGGGCATGGTACCCTTCAACCCATAGAGCGTGAGCCGGTTCCCTCGGAGCCACAAGCTGGGTGGTCTGACGGCCCCTTTCAAGGGCTCAGAACTCGTATTCGTTTGGAAACCGGTCACCCCAAGTATGAAAACGACAACGTTCCAAATCAGGTAGACCCAGACCTGAAGGAACGCCAGAGAGTCTTCGGGAAAGAAGGCATCCATCATATCCAAGATTGCACTGCCGATAGTGTAGATGACAGGTGTCGCCATGAGGAGGATTGAACTCGCCGAGTAGAGTACCGCAGTCGCCAATATGCAGTAAACCGCGTACGTGAGATAATCCATTGCTAATAGAAAACTGAGCGGTGCGCTCTGTGAAACGCCGAGTTGACTCGTCACGTAGACCCGTATGTAGGTTGTGAAATCCGTGTCCATCGGCGTGTTATTGACTGGGTTGATTGGAGGGCGAACGAAGAACCCGTTGAAGATCCTAAAGTAATAGTAAATGAGCAACGCGATGAGAATTAGTCCGATTATTAGGTAGCGGCGTTTGTCGCGTGTAGCTTCGAACCGCTTGCGTGAATCATGAAAATCCCAGGCTACTAGAAAGAGAATGAAGGCCATTCCGGCCCGTCCTACCTGTTGCCCAACGAACCATACAAGTGTGAACGAAGCTGGGTCGGCGATGATTAGGAATATTATTGGAAATACGATGAAGAACAGTGGGTATGCGTCCCGTGTCTTGAATTCACGATAGACGCCTACGAAGAAATTTCTAACCCGTTTCTTGACTGGCGGCATTAGTGATGATCGTCCTGTTTGGGCTCAGTAATCATCTTGGCGTGGGGGCTTACTTGTTTCTTAGTTTCTCTATCAATCTGGTCTCATGCTGTGTTCGGTCTATTCTGTGAATGTAGTCGATGAGGAAGGCGGACATGAAGAATATTGCTACGATTACCTTCGACGCGAAGACTACGTTGATGGGCGTTGGGTTTACGGAAACTGGAAAGGGGTTTGCGACAACATCTGGGTTAGCCAATCCTTGTACGGCTAACGCCGCGGACCAGAGGACCATTTGATAGATTATCTCAAAAGCGCTTCCCATGGCGACCAGCCAAGCGCCGATGTACATTGTTCTAAGCACGCTTGGCCTCACGGAGAGCATTCTTCGACGTGTTAAAGGGGTGTAAAGTCCGAAGGCAAAGGAGAGAAACATGCTGAATTGAAAGAAGGTGATAGGTTTCATGAAGAAGCCGGGAAGGACCTGTACCTCAATTAGTACTAGGCTTTGGCCGATGATTTGTCCTGCCGGCGTGAGGGTTGCGCCGAGAATCATGGCTAGGGCGGCTACTCCGAACCCGATTGATAGGATTGAGAATGAGTTCTCTTTCAGGAATTCAAGGGTTGAGAGCGCTGGCCTTACGGCGCTCTTTATGCGAGGTGACTTTCTATCCGTTTCTAGCTCCCCCTTTTTCGTGTTCTTTCGCGTTTCTTGCGTTTTTCGCTTACGGCTACTGGGATGCATAGGAATATGATGAGTATTGCGTCGATGGATAGTACGGTTAGGGTTTGGGTTTGTGATAGGCTTTGGGTTTGAAATGGGGCCACGTTGACCGTTAGCCCAGTGAAGTAGCCAACCCAATCTCCTGGATGAAGCCACGTGCTCCCAAGAATCAGGGTGAATGAGATGGATTGCGGCATCTTCCAACCCGCGGCCTCGAATTGACTTGCGATATCAATCTCCCGAGTTGACCAGGTGTTGAGTGGCGTTTGTGTTAGGACGATTCTGTGGTGGGGTAGTTGGAATACTTCACTCGGTTGGTCGGCGAACACGTACCATAACAAGTTCGTTCCATCGTTTATTTCGACGCCGTACACGTTTTCAGGGTTGTTCGAGGTTGGATTATACCAGTATGGAAATGTTGGGTAAACGTCAAGCATGATTTTGGAATTGAAGATTTCCTCTAACGCCTGCCCTCGCAAGTCCTGCCGTACGTGGACTGTCGTCCAGACTTCAGAGTTGTTTGGATTGTTTCGTATAACCCTCAGAGCGATGGCTGAGCGATCTGCGATTTGGGTTTGGTAGACGGTGACGTTGTCTGTGGATCCTTGAATCAAGTCGATTGTCCAGAGGTACGGGGTCAGAATGTTCTTGGTCGGGTCCACTGTCCAGAATTTCATGTTCGTGTTGAGGAGCGGGGGAGGCTGGAAAACTTGTCCGTAGAAGACTATGAAAGCCGAACTTATCGCCAGAATGCAGAAGGCGACGGCAGCTACGCCGACTACGAGCCTAAGCTTTTCTGGCAACGTTACCCCGCCTGTATAGCATCACAGCCGACATCACAAGCAACGGCGTCCAGAAGATGAAGTAGTTCTGTAAGCCGCGGTAGGAAAACCACAGTATTATTGCAGGAAAGGCCCAGAGAGCGAACGCTAGGCGCTCAAAGTAAACGTAGTATTCCACAACCAGTGCTGCAGCTACAGCGAGAGTTGCCACCAGATAGAAGGCCGGTGGCAGTGGCACGCCGTTAGCGAGAGTGATCAATGAGAGGCCTTGACTGAGCACAACCAAATTGCCGAACGCAGGTGTGACCACTCCCGAATACCAAGCGCCAAAATCTTCGAACATGAACCACAGGTTCGGAATGAGGAAAGCCGCAACCGCCGCCCCGGTGAACCCGCCCACTCTCATCAAACGGTTTTGCAACTTGAGGCCCGACTCGGTCCTGAAGAACCATATGAGAAGGTAGGGGGCTAACAACCAAGGTGTTTGTTTCACCGCGCTCGCCAGTCCGAACATGATTCCCGCCACGAGCGGGCGATCCATGTAAACCACCATTAGAACTAGCGGCAGTATCCAGATGAAATCGGCAATAGAGCCTGCGGAGAAATTGATTGCTAAGTCAGACCCTGCGAACAGAGGGATTAGCGCCAACGGCCTTATCTCCTTTGGAGCCCAAAGGTAAATGATCACGAGTGTTGCGATCTCGAACACGTAGATTATGATTCTCGCATCCCGTAACCCTGCCCAGACCGCCGGGAGGAAGGCGATGACCTGAAGCGCAGGATAATTGAGCGTGCTCACGAGATTGCCGCCGGGGGTTAGTGTGATGAATTCTGGGCTCACCGAAAACATGCTAAGGGCTGACTGCAGGTCTTGCGGATATGGGTTAATTCCTTTGGATAGCAGGATCGCCGAATAGTGGACAAACGCAAGAGCATCCGTCTGATACGACCCCGGATGCTCGATCTGTGTTACTACATACCAACTCGCAACGGTCGCAAATATGAGCGACCCAAATGCTACATCTCTCAACCTCGTAATGCCTTTCATGTTCACGGTGGCGAGGAGGAAGAGGACGAAGGCGAGCGCGTAGCTGACAATTATGAGCAGCACTACCTCCGGATGCGTCTCGACCCTGCCCCGAATCCAATTTTGCAGCCCCTCAGCGAAAATGAAACCTGCAGCAAACAGCATGCTTACCCTTACGAAGAACTGCTCCAGCGCATCCGGACTTAGTCTAGACATTGGATTAGTCATTGGCTTTCCTCTTGCGAATAAGGATAGCAACCGTGAGTGCGAGGCAGAGAATGAGACTGGTAAGGGAGATCATGGTCCATTGGGTGCCGCTTGCTCTTTGGTACAGGGTCACTTGAGTAGTGTCCGGCGGAAGGGTTAGCAGGATATATCCGGTACCGTTGATTCCGCCATCTCCCCCTACAACGAGCGGCGATCCATTCGCAGTACCAGCCCAGGTGGGGAAATACGCCTCCTTCACGATTACCGTCGATGTTTCCGGACTTGGTTGGAACGTCATTACGAATTCATCTGGGTTCGGCCTTGTTACACTGGTCAGGTTAAGGTTTGACGAGTTCGTCTGTATGAAGGAGGGGATGGTTATCGATTTGTATACTATGAGGCTGACGTTACCGTACGGAACGACGAGTTGCTCTGTGAAGTTGGTGTTTTGCATTAGTTCACCCGCTAGAGTTCCAGTGTCCCCGATCATAATCCATGTTACGTCAAAGAGTTGTGCATATGAAATCAGTTCTCGCCATTCCTTGATCCTCGTCGTCTGGTTCGGTGCGGTCTCGAGGTCGTCCAACCGATAGTCGTTGAACTTCGCTAGTTGCCTAACAAGTATGGTCTGTGGATACCAACCATCGATGATCGTTTTGTTCACATAGGACGGGAGTACGTAAATCCAGAAAGGGACGTTGATTCCGAGGATTCTGCCTTGCGACGCATCATTGCGGAAGTAGTTGATTATCTCTGGAGGTATTTCCGCGTTGGCGGTTGAGTAGGGGAGGACTCCGTTGACGGTATTGTTCAGGTCGTAATTGATTTTCATGGCTACGCCCACGGTGATCGGAATTATGGCTAGAGCGATGAACATGATGACCAATGCTGGACGACGGGTGAAAATCTTCGAAACCGAGCGCAATATACCACGGGCCGTAAGCGCACTCATAGGCAATGCCAAGTACAGCCAGATTCTGTAAACGTCCATAGTCTTCGTCCAGACGGTGTCTATGAGTGGTAATTGCAGAGCGGGAAGAGCATAGTAACCTAACCCCAGCCAGAGAAATAGTATGAACCAGAAGACTGCGAAGATCACTCCATTCTTTGTTGAAATTACCTTGCGAGCGTACCGAACGACTATGAACTGCCCCAGGAAGACAGCGAACGACAGCGCTACGATAATCTCGCCTAACACCTCCATAGAGTTGAATGCAAGTATTTCACCGGCTTGAAAGACTGCCATTCCCGCGAGAAGTGAGGCGAAGAAAACGACCGCGCTCATTGGGATCCGTTTGGCGAAGTTGCAGCCAATGACTGATTGAATTGCGACAACCGCTAGGACGAATTGAGCTATGCCCAAGAGATATGATGCAACGTCGTATCCGAAGTACGTGAACCTTAGGAATGGAAAGGTCACGTTCCTATTGTAGAATTGGTTCGCCGAGAAGAGGCCGTAGGACGTGATGAATGGGATGAGCCAGAAAGCGGTTATACCGAAAGTCCCAACCGCCACGAGGCCGAGCTTTAGCAGAGGCCTGAATGGTCCGTCCCTTGCGGAGGCCAGCAAAACCATGAGCAAGGCGACGATTCCCGTAATTAGAGCGGATAGGTGATGTGTTAGTAGTAGGGCGGACATGGAGAACGTGGAGAACAGAATATTGGTCTTGGAGTCTTGTTGCCTGAGTGCGCGGTGGAATGTAATCAGGAAGATGCAGGAGATGGGTATAGCTAGGATTGTTGGGAACCTGTCGAAGAAAATGTAATTTTCGATGACCTCGGGGAATAGACTGAAGAGTAATGCTCCGAGGGCCGACTCGCCTTTGTCAAAGCCTAGCTCCTTAGCGAGGAAGTAAATTGTCAGCGGGGTCAGGGAGTAGAATAGTGCGTCGACGAGTTTGTAGGCGAGTAACGGGTCAACGCCTAGCACCGCAAGCCCCGCAGTCACGTAGTAGCTTAGTGGTGGGTAGAGCAAGAGTGCGGGTGAGCCGGCGTACCAGTCTGTGCTCCAGAACGGGGTCATGCCGAGCTTCCACCAGTACTGTAAGAACAGAATCTTGTAGAGGTGGCTAGTCGTATCCACACTCATCGGAATCCCTGGAAGAAACCGTGGAACGGTTATCGCCATCGAGATTAGTGTCGCGCCGGCGAGGAGTAACTTGGAATTCTTGCTAAGTACAGTGTTGACTGATCGCGAATGTTGGCCGAGCGGTTTGGTTGGCAAGTTTAGAGCCCGGCGGAATCGTCTCTAAGACCGGTTTTGGTTTGGCGGCGGAGCGGTAGGGGGTTAAGGATTATGATTGCAGCTATTCCGCCTATGATAAGCGCTAGGACGAGGATTGCGTCAATTGTTTCGGTTGTAAAGAAGAGCTTGGGGGGCATTGAGCGTATATTGTACTGAGTAAATGTGTGACCGGTCTCGGAGTCTTGCCAAATCAGAACGCCGGTTTCTTTGTTTATGAATTGGAACGTTGTCGTTCCGGCACCTGCCAACATTAGGTAGAGGTATACGTTGGGGAGCCCCATCTCGATGCTAAGGACCACGTCCACGTACATTTTTGTGTGCCGAAAGTCGTTGTTGCCTTTGAAAAACCCAACAATGTCTCCGGTCTTTGTCACGGTTGAATTGTAGAGCACGTCAACAAACGTGAGGCCGAAGCCTGCGTCGATTCTGTCATCGCTATCATTGCCCGATAGCCAACCGTGGCCGCGGAATTCGAGTACGCGTAGTCCGTTGTTGTTCGTTCCATATAGGTCGTTGAACATTATCCTCGCCCAGTCGGCTGTTGAATCCATTATGATTCGGATCTCGGGACTCTTCTCCCAGCCAGTGACTTGTACGTCGGATCGAGGATTACTATTCAACACCCGAACGACTAGAACCGTTGAGCCTAAAACGATCAAGATGAGTAGCGAGATGAGTGAAATTCCTTTCAGAATAGCCGTCTCATGTTTCCTGACGACTCCAACTCGAGGCAACGGTCGCCTGCTTCCTCATCCACAGCGGGATATCATTGTCTCAGCCTAGCTTCCCAGTAGGTCGTTAACGAACGTTTGCTTGGAAGACCTTATCCTTCGGGTAGACTTCAATGCCTGTTTGACCAATCTGATACGGGCGTAGCTGGTCGTCGTGGCTGATCCCACGCATCTTCTCCACCTGAATCCCCCTGACGACATCCCCATCGTGAACCATCGTGTGCAGAAGGATGACGCCCTGTGATAGGTATTCCTCGATTTGAAATTGGCGCTCAAGCTCCGCAGTACGTAGCTCGCTGGTTACGATGCAGGAACAACCCGTTGATTCTAAGGCATCGAAGAATAAGAGTAGAGCGCGCCGCCTTTTCAGTTCTTCCGGATAGCGAAGCATTAGCGAGGTTATGGGGTCCACTACGATTCTCTGAGTCCCTTCCTCGGCCGCTATCCTGCGAATTGTTCGAACGAGTGATGGTAGAGTGAGTTCGGGCATGGTCAAAGTTACTGGATTATCGCTGCCAATGTTCGGTTCCACGAACCTCTGACCCGGCCGTTTTAACGGCGTCGCGTCTACAAATGTGAGCTTGCCACCCTGCTCGAGCGAATCCAGGTTCCATCCGAATGATGAGAGGTCTACTTTCACGCGTTCGGGTTTTTCATCGAGAGAGATATAGAGACCCGTCTCGCCAGCCTTAGCGCCACCAACCAGAAACTGTACGGCAAACGTCGTCTTTCCCGAACCTGGGCTTCCAACTACAAGGATCGTTCTACTCTTCGGAAGGCCACCCCTCAATACGTCGTCTAAGCCCTTGATGCCAGTTGAAACCCGGTCCAACTTACTGATCACTTAACTTGAGAACAGTAGGGAATCTCATTATTTACCTCAGTGGTTTCCCACCGTCTACCGAGCGCAGATCAATATTGAACATGTGACCATTCCCTGGATAAGTCCAATGAGAAGGATTCAGAACCAATCGGTTGCGATAGGTTCTTCCATCTAGATGATCTAGGGCGCTAGATCGGATTCCGAATTCCCCCGCTTTCCGGATTAACTTTTGGCTCATACAAATTGTGAATCGAGACGTTTAGCAAGTTAATTCGTCGAGTATTCTCGACGTGTGTTCCGAGGACGCCCTTTTTCGCAGCGAGTTGAGGTTGATTTTGGTTGCATTGAGGATAGCTTTGATGTCCTCACGGTCGGTCGCTGCTCTTTCTGCATGGATCGTACCTTTGAGCATTCTTAGTTTTGACAGAATGAGTGATTCCGGAGTTTGGTAGTATGTCGGCAAGCCTAGGATAAGCCCCCCTCTTCTTTCGAGCGGCTGCTCTGTGAAGATGATGTCGAGTGTATGTGGGCTCTTCTTATCTTCGAATGTGGCAATTCTGTTATCTGAGGCCCAGGTACGGCGGA
>JBEKPE010000033.1:0-16151 GCA_049521055.1 Bathyarchaeia archaeon | reverse complement strand
AATGAATGTTTATTACCTGCAAGGACGCGGTATCAAATGAATTTCGAGGAATCTTATTGTTGCCTTCACTTGTCAGCATAGTCTTAGAAAACGGCCCCGGCTTGTTCGGCCAGAACCTGTTCACTAACCTAATCAACGTTATTTGGGTTGGTTCGTTCATCGCCCTTTTCCTATTTGGGCAGCAGATACAAAGTCGTTTAGCGCTCATGCAGATCGACGGCGCTGTAAGAAAACTTGAGAATATGAAAAACGACGCGAAGTCGCTCACTATCAGAACTCTTCGAGATGTAGGAAAGGCTAAGGATGATCCGACGCCGAAGTTAAACACGCTACTTGAACAATTTCTCATTGAACCCGTCAGCATGGACCCTGCGGGCATCGTCAATAAGTTCGACCACCTTCTTGACGTCAGAGAAGCGAAGTTCAAGTCAGATGTGGCGAGAATAGCACCCGAGGCTAGCGCGACACAGGTAAACAACCTCGAAAACCTCGTGGAAGCCACTTGGGCTCTGAACTACATGTTCAAGATAGTTCGGCATTTGTATTTGCTCGGTAAGAAGACGTTTAGCATCCTGGTCATATTCCAACTTCAAGCCTTCCTCCCCCTAATCATGCAAGAGGCGGAGGCGTATACGGGCGCATCGAAGGCGTTCGCTGAAGGCCACCCGATAGGTGACGGCGCCGGTCCACTCGTCGCTAACAGGCTAATGCGCGGACACGAGAGCAGGAAAGTTGAGAAAGATATGGTCGCCGCAGAGACGACAGTGGAAGGAAGAAGAGTCATTGCCTTGAAGGCTGAAGGGCCTGGGGGCAATGTTGGCAAGCCTGGCGACGCAATTCGTCAAGTACTCCAAGAGAATGGTGGAAAAGCTTCCATGATCATAATGGTGGATGCAGCCCTCAAACTTGAGGGAGAGAAAACGGGCGAAGTAGCCGAAGGAATCGGCGCCGCAATCGGCGGAATCGGAACTGAAAGATTCAAGATAGAAGAGGAAGCGACGAAGTTCAACGTACCTGTCTACGCCATCGTCATAAAACAAAGCATCCTCGAGGCCGTCACTACTATGAAGAAAGAGATTGCAGACGCCGTTGATCCCACCATCGAGAAAATCAAACAATTAATCCTCGAAACAACCAAAGAAGGCGAACTGGTCATAATCGCGGGCATTGGCAATACTGCAGGGATAGCACCATAGGCGATAAGACTTGAGCGTTAAATCACCTGCAATCTGGGGTTACCTAATGATCGCTTTCTCGCTAGTAATCCTCGCGATATCCATGTTTGCAATGGTTCAAGCACTGAACAACTATCAAGCCGGCCAATACACCCAGTTCATAGTCTATGCCCTCATGGCCTCAGTAGGAACAGTCCTCGCAATCTCCTCCATCACACGCATGCGCCAACGAATGGTCTACCTACAACACGTAGCGGCAAAAGTACTCAGTCAGGTGATTTGCGCCGGCTGCGGATTCAAAGTGCTACGAACGTTCAGCACGGGAGACTATGTCTCCAAGGAAGTTGGCCAATGCCAACAATGTAAGGGAAAGATGCAGGTCGACGTAATTTACGCAGAAGATCTCAAGCCTAAGAAGAGTTAACCCGTCAGAATTCTGCAGCCGCCCTCCGTAACCACGATAGTATGCTCTGCTTGCGCGATGGGCTGACCACTCGCCTCCACGAGTACAGGGTACCCCACTACGCATCGCTGAGAAACCAACTCTTCGAAAGCCGCGAAGTCGCCTTTCCATGAATTGTGAATCCAGCGAGACGCGAAGGGTAGAGTCTTGAACGTCTCCTTGACATAGTCAGCAAGTTGAATGGCCGCCTCCGATTTTGCGCCCTTTGTTTTCACAAGCCGGTAAATGTATGCCGAGTCACCATCCTCTACTGCCCCCTCAGCGCTTCGCAGAGTTACAAAGGGCTCAACAGCGTAAACCTCTCCAACTTCAAATCGTCCGCTCTCAATACCCGACACATTCGGAACAGACTTGCCCGCATGTAGATTGTATCGTTCTATCTTGTGTCCTGTCAGATTTCTTATCGGCTTGAAGCCATATCGTTCGATGCAACGTTCTACTACCCCGCCAACATCCGAAAGCTTGCGGCCAGGAGCGACGGCCGACACAGCCTCTTGCAACGCCGCTTTTGCAGCAATAATCATGGAATCGTATGCGGGGTTAAGGGAGATCGGAATCGCAGTGTCAGTTGCGAAGCCGTCCAATTCGACGCCGAAATCAACCTTGACAATAGAACCGTCAGGAACAACGCTTTCGTCGTCCCAAGGACTAGTGTAATGTGCGGCAACCTCATTAATTCCAACGTTGCAAGGAAAAGCCGGCCTACCACCGAACTCTCGAATTTTCCCCTCAACTTCCTCACAAACATCTAAAACCCTCCTACCCCGAACCTCCATCCCACTCACGTAGCCACGGACTCGGGAGAGGATTTTTCCTGATTCATTGAATTTCTCCAACTCTTGACTCAAATTGGGCTAAACCTTCTTTAGACAACGACCATTTCTCTAGCCATCTATTTAGGATTCAGAGCAAGTATGAATCTAAGGAAAATACTTGGGAACCATGTTCCAAGTCGGTGAATCGAAGCTTTGTCAGCCAACAATGAAGAAATGGTCGTAACGCCCTGGGAAGTGCGAGGCAAGCTCGATTACGAGAAGTTGATCAGAGATTTCGGAACACAACCTCTAACTCCAGAATTACTCGACCGCATTCGGAAATTCACAGGGACATTGCATCCTCAACTGGAACGACGTATATTCTTCTCGCATCGTGACATGGACTGGATTCTTCAACGTTATGAAGCTGGTGAAAAGTTCGTTCTCTACACTGGTAGAGGCCCGTCGGGGCCCGTTCACATTGGCCACCTCGCGCCGTGGATATTCACCAAGTATCTTCAAGACAAGTTCGGTGCGAAACTGTACTTTCAAATGACCGACGACGAAAAATTCCTCTACCACGACGAGTTCTCGATTGCGGAACCCCAGAAATGGGCCTACGAAAATTCACTCGACATAATCGCGCTGGGATTTGATCCTAAGAAAACGAAGATCATCATGGACACGAAGAACATAGATTCCCTATACCATCTAGCAATCCAGATAGCCAAACGCATGACTTACTCCACAGTCCGCGCAGTTTTCGGGTTTAAAGACAGCACAAACATTGGCATGCTCTTCTACCCCGCGATTCAAGCTGTACCCGCATTCCTCGAATCCTACCTGACCGGAAAAAATGTCCCTTGCCTAATCCCAGCCGCAATAGACCAAGACCCATACTGGCGAGTAACCCGCGACGTCGCACCAAAACTAGGTTACTATAAGCCGGCTCAAATCCACAGCAGGTTCGTGCCTGGGCTGGGACGAGGCGGGAAGATGTCCGCGTCCGAACCTGAGACATCTATCTTCACCGTAGATTCGCCAGAAGCAGCAGAGAAGAAGATCATGGGGGCATTTACCGGAGGAAGAAGCACGATCGAGGAACAGCGCCGCCTAGGAGCGAATCCCGACATCTGCTCAGTTTTCGCCTACGACTATTTCCTCTTCATGGATCAAAGGGAAATCGAGGATCTACGATACAATTGTCTAGCAGGAAATATCATGTGCGGAGAATGCAAGCAAACCCTAGCGCCGTGTGAAGAAATTCCTGATAGAACATCAAGAGAAACGCGAAAAAGCGAAAGATAGGTTCGAAGAATACCTCTTCAACCCAAAGGATGTCTAGGCAATCTAATATACACCCACGAAGCTACCTGCAACATTCAAGGTCGAAGCCATGATTGCAGGCGACTACCTTTTCAGGCAACGGCCTATCTCACGTCGCGGCCCATAGCATACCAGCGATAGACCCACCACAACAGGATGCAACATCCCGAAAGGGAGAAAGATTTTCTTGATTCAGCTCCGTGAAAACGAAGCGGCAGTGCTGAAAGCCCTGCAGTCCTCGGGAGGAAATTGCTCTTTCGAAGAATTGGTGACAAGCTCTCGGCAGGAAAGTGCTGCGGCAACTAGAGCCCTCGCCACACTGCAGGAAAAGCAGCTCGTAAGCGTTCGTGAGACGGAACAGATCCTACTCAAACTTACAGCGGAAGGAGCCGAATATGCCAAACTCGGCCTACCAGAACGCAGACTCGTCCAAGCGGTGTTGGAGTTGGGAGGCGAGGCCACACTTGAACAAGCCTCAAGACGCGCCGGTATCCAACCAGCGATAGCATCAGTCGCTCTGGGATGGATCAAAGTCACGAAGTGGTGCGAAGTCACTTCTCAACAGCAGAAAGTCGTGCTCCGCGCTGCGGGCATTCCGGACAAGACAGATCCCGAAGAACTTCTTGAAAGATTAACGGCGAAACCCGAGATCTCCTTAGACGAACTGCCCTCCAACCTAAGGAAGGAAGCGGAGACACTCAGGCGACGTAAACTCTTAGAGACCAGAAAACGCTCACGACGTTACATCGAGCTGTCCCCCCAAGGGTGGAAAGCGCTCGAGGAGGGGCTGGATGTTCCAGTGGAAGTTAGTGACCTTACTCCCGATCTACTCACTTCACAACAATGGAAGAAGGTCACATTCAGAAAGTACAACATTGCCGCTCCAGTAACTTCGTCTTGGCCGGGCAAGAAACAGGCATACCGTCTGTTCCTTGACGATCTGAAAAAGAAACTCGTTAACATGGGCTTCAAGGAAATGCTCGGGCCCACAGTTGAACTCATGTTCTTCAACTGCGACGCACTCTTCATGCCCCAAGATCATCCGGCTCGGGAAATTCACGACATATACTTCATCAAGACCGATCAAAAAGGCGAGTTAGCCGAAAACGCCCGGTTCATGGAACCAGTCGCGAAGACGCATGAAAACGGTTGGAAAACAGGCTCGGCCGGATGGCAATATTCCTACTCGCGAGAGGAAGCCCTGAAACTCATACTCAGAAGCCAGGGCACCGCCGAGAGCGTGCGAACCCTGGTAAGTAAGGAGCTGCAGATACCCGGGAAATACTTCTCTGTAGCCAGATGCTTTAGGCCAGATCAAGTAGACCGGACGCACCTCACCGAGTTCAACCAGGTGGAAGGAATCGTAGTGGGGACTGGACTCTCGCTCAGGGATCTACTCGGCGTGCTTGAACGGTTCGCGATAGATATCGCCGGGGCTGAAAAGGTTCGGTTCAGGCCCGACTACTTCCCGTTCACTGAGCCCAGCATAGAGCTGCAGGCGTACAAGAAGGGTTTCGGATGGATTGAGTTCGGCGGATCTGGCATCTTTCGCCCAGAAGTGACGCGGCCGTTAGGCATTGACGTCCCGGTACTAGCTTGGGGTATAGGAGCTGACCGGCTGTACATGATGCGGGAAGGAATCGAAGACATACGCCTGCTCTTCGCCCAAGACCTCGACTGGCTACGAAAAAGGAAGGTGCTATGAAGTGGTTACGATTCTCACAAAACTAGACGACCTAGAGCAACTCTACGGCCAGAAACTCCCTCGAAACCAAAACGAACTGAACGAGTTACTTTACTCCGTCAAATGCGAGCTCTCGGGCCCAAGCGAAACCGGACAAATCTCCGATGATTCCGAACTCCAACTGGAGAACAAGGATACCAACCGGCCGGACACGTGGAGCTCGGAGGGAATAGCTCGTGCGTTGAAGGGTTACCAGGGACTGGAGGTTGGGCTCAAGAAATACTCCGCAAAGAAAACTGCAGTCGAAATCTCAGTGGATAAGGAACTTGCTAAGATAAGGCCGTTCATCTGCTGCGCGGTAGCCCGAAACATCAAGATCAACGATGCGATCATTCGAGGACTCGTACAACTCCAAGAGAAACTCGACAAATCCTACGGCAGAAACCGCAAGAGATCATCAATCGGCTTCTACGACTTCGACCTAATCACGCCACCACTCCGGTACGCCGCAGTGGGGCTTGACGAGGTGAAGTTCATTCCTCTTGAATGGGACCACCCTCTCTCGCTCCGCGAAATCCTAGAGCAGCATCCCAAGGGAATAGAGTACGGGGGAATAGTCAAACAATATCCTAAGATGCCCATAATCCTAGAAGCGAAGAACAAAGTCCTATCATTCCCACCCATCATAAACTCGAACGACCTCGGCCGCATAACACCAGAAACAAAGACCATCCTCGTGGAGATCACTGGAACCTCCGAGGAAACTGTGTCGAACGCCCTAACCATCCTGACAACCTGCCTAGCCGACCGCGGAGCCGAAATCAACTCAGCGTTGGTACACTACCCCTATGGGAAGTCTCGTCACGTGAAAACACCTGATTTCAGCGAGCGGCTTGTGAAAGTACCTAATGAAGAAGTGAAGAGCCTTATCGGCTTGAGTTTGGGCCGAACTGAAATTGTGAGACTGCTTAGACGAGCGAGATTCGACGTCAAGGCTGGGTCCAGCGAGAACCTGAATGTTCGCGTACCATGTTACCGACTGGACGTCCTACACCCGGTGGATGTGATCGAGGACATTGCGATCGCATATGGAATTAACAGGATCAGTCCCCGATGGCCATCTGATCTAACCATCGGCGGCCTCACGCCGATTGAAGAGTTCTCAGACACGATTAGGGAGCTTGCAGTAGGGCTGGGCTTTCAGGAAGTGCTAAGCTTCATGATGACCAGCCCCGAGAAACTGTTTGAGAAGATGAACCGAAAAGCGGGGCGGGCAGTCGAGATTGCGAACCCCAAAGTAACAACCCTAACTTGTCTTCGCTCCTGGTTGTTGCCCAGCTTGATGGATTTTCTATCTAACAACACGCATGTCGAGTATCCTCAAAAACTGTTTGAGGTGGGTGACTACGTCGACTGGGATCCCGCGCTTCCGACACGAACGAGGGACGTGCGAGAGCTTGCCTGCGTATCAGCGCACTCGAAGGCTAACTTCACAGAAATGAAATCGCACCTCGAACCCCTCATGACGAACTTAGGGTTAGAATTCACTATTACACCGATCAACCTCCCAAGCTTCTTGGAAGGGCGAATCGGGAGCATTCATATCGGAGACGAGGAGGTTGGAATAATAGGAGAGGTACATCCTCAAGTCATCGAGAACTGGAAACTCCAGAACCCCGTAGCTGCCATGGAACTTGAAATTGACCGCCTGTTCACGCTGCGAAGTAAAGACGCTCGGCGGCACCAGAGCCTGCCCACCTCCGAGAGAGCCAACTGAGTGGGGCGATGCCCTCCAGTGAAGTTTGCGTGTTAGTGTCGTGGGCGACAAGGACTGAAAAGTCGGCTCGACCGATCTTTCAGCCCTGCGGCGAATCCGCTCCAGCGAAGTAATATCAGGCACACAAGCAAACAAAAAAGGCCGCAGAGGCGTGCCTTTCCTAGGGAGAATTGAGAGTGGATACGGAATCAAAGCTAGAGTTGGTTACCCGCAACGCCGAAGAGGTCATCATGCGCGATGAAATGAAATCGCTCTTGGAAACCAAGACCCGGCCGCGTGCGTACTGGGGTTTCGAAGCTAGCGGCATGATGCACATTGGCATGGGCCTCGTTTGTGGAAGGAAGATTCTTGACATGATCGAAGCCGGATTCGATTACATAGTATTCCTAGCCGACTGGCATTCATGGATCAACAACAAACTCGGAGGCAGAATGGAGAACATCCAAACCTGTGGGGAGTACTTGAAACAATGTTTTACCGCCCTCGGCATTCCCCCATCAAAGGCCACGTACCTATGGGCCTCAGAGCTGACCGCCAAGCAAGAGTACTGGGAACGAGTGGTTAGGGTCGGAAAATCAGTTAGCGTGAACCGAATATGGCGAGCGCTCCCGATCATGGGCAGGGGAATGAATGCTACAGATCTGGAAGCCGCGTCAGCCTTCTACCCGTGCATGCAGGTGGCTGACATATTCGAGATGAAGTTAGACGTAGCCTGCGCAGGCATGGACCAGAGAAAAGCCCATGCGCTAGCAAGGGACGTCGGCGAAAAGCTTGGATGGCACAAACCGATTAGCCTTCACACCCACCTCCTACCCGGACTCGCGGGTATGAAGAGAATGGAGGCAACAAGCTTCGATGAAGATAATCAACTCAACGCTCAGATTACATCTAAAATGTCAAAGAGCATCGCTGAGAGCGGAGTGATAGTTCACGATGAGCCCGACGTCATCAGAAAGAAACTCCGGTCTGCTTACTGCCCTGAGAAGGATGTTGAGAATAACCCAGTCATCGAGATGGTCCGCCATGTGATTTTCCCTTGGGCCGGCTCAGTTATGGTAGACCGGCCGAGCAAATACGGCGGCCCACTCTCTTTTGCTAATTCTAAGGCGTTGGAAGAAGAGTACCGGCTAGGCAAAATTCACCCACTAGATCTCAAGAACACGGTAGCTGACGGCCTCATCAAAATCCTAGAACCCGTCAGACATGAATTCAAAGAACACCCGGAGCTATTACGTAAAATGGAACAAATGGAAATAACAAGGTAACATCACGCGATGCGCGCCCCAGCCCACGTAAGGTTCGAAAGACTTCAGAAACTCATCGAAAGAGTTTCCGACGAAGCTGAAAAAGGCGGGATCATCGTCGTGGAGGGACCTCGCGATAAAGAATCCCTTAGACTTATGGGCATCCAGGGCAGAATTCTCTGTCTACAAAGCAGCCGGAAGAACACCTTCGGGTTTGTCGAGCAACTTGACGGCGAGAGTCACGTAATCGTTTTGACTGACTTCGATCGTCAAGGAGTCTTCTTAGCAAACAGACTGACCCGTATCCTCATCTCGCAAAAGATCCGTGCAAACCTGATGTTGTGGCGCGAACTTCGTGGCCTTACCAGATCAGAACTCAGAAGCATTGAGGAATTGCCTAGACTTTACGAAAGGCTTCAAGCTGAAGTCTATTTCCACCGCCCCTCAGGTCCAGAACTGAGACGCCACTCCTAGAGGTAGGCGTCCTCAGAGAGATTTGGCCATTGTTCGAACCATGTCAACCAACCTGTTGGAGTATCCCCATTCGTTGTCATACCAGGCGAACACCTTGACCAACCGGCTATCAAGGACCATTGTGGAGAGGGAGTCGAATACGGCGGAGTGTGGGTTACCTACGATGTCCGATGAGACCAAGGGTTCTTCTGAGTATTCGAGGATCGACTGCATAGGCCCGCTTGCAGCAGTCTGGAACGCCTTGTTCACGTAGTCGACGGTTACATCTCGTCCGACTTCGGCTACAAAATCGACGATCGAACCGTCTGGGACGGGGACACGAAGCGCGACCCCATCCACCTTGCCCTTTAGTTCTGGAATTACCTCGGTAATTGCAATTGCTGCACCAGTAGAGGTCGGTATTATCGAGAGCGCGGCGGCTCTGGCCCTCCGAAGGTCACTGTGCGGTGAGTCTTGGAGGCGTTGATCACTGGTGTACGCGTGGGCGGTTGTCATGAATCCGTGTTTGATTGTGCAGGAATCATGCAGGACTTTGACAACGGGCGTTACGCAGTTGGTTGTGCATGATGCAAGCGACACGACGTCATGCTTCTTGGGGTCGTATTTGTCCAGGTTCACACCTGGGACTATCGTTATGTCGGGGTTCTTGGCGGGTGCGGAAACCAGGACTTTCTTGGCTCCCCCTTTCATGTGTTTAGCTGCAGCTTCGCGGTTCGTGAAAAGCCCCGTTGATTCGACAACAATGTCCACCCCATGTTTTGACCAAGGGATTTCACTGGGGTCTTTCACGGAGAGAATTTTGACGTCTCTCCCGTCAACCTTGAACCCGTCAGGTTGAACCGTGAGTGTTTTTTTGAACTTTCCGAAAACTGAGTCGTACTTGAGCAGATGGGTGGCGGTCTTCGGGTCCATTATGTCATTTGCCGCGACAACTTCGAGCCCGGCTTCAGTAGCGGCCCTGAAGAAACACCGACCGATTCTTCCGAACCCGTTTATGCCGATTCTTGCCATGATTTTGGCACTCTTGTGCTGGAAGGGGACTAAGTTGAGAATAAGATGTTTTCTTAATCTCGATTTGGAACCATTTGAGTGCACACAGTTTATATTAGGAACTTCTGAAGGTACACGTTCGAATGCTCATGTCTCGAAATCACAAAAACGTGAGCAAAATAGGAGGTTCATTCGTAATTGGGATCAAATTCTCAATATGCAGCTACGACAAAGTATATGATTGTTGCACGGTTCGATGTGGAGGGCGTAGTAGAGAAGCCTGACGTGATAGGTGCCATCTTCGGTCAAACGGAAGGATTGTTTGGGCCGGACCTGGACCTACGCGAGCTTCAAAAATCCGGTCGAATCGGACGCATAGAAATTCAATTAGAATCTAAACAGGACAAGACGTTCGGAGTAATCACGATTCCGTCGAGCCTGGACAAGACATCGACGGCAATCATAGCAGCCGCTGTCCAGAGCGTGGACCGAATCGGCCCATGCATCGCCAAGGTTTCCCTGGAAAAAGTGGCGGACATAAGAGAGGATAAACGGAAGCAGATCCTCGACAAAGCCAAGGACATTTTGAGAACCTGGGTGGTCGAGGAATCCCCCAGCACCGACGAGATGGTGAAAGACGTCTCCGGCGTGATTCGCTCATCCGACGTCGTCGAATATGGAGCTGATCATCTTCCCGCCGGTCCTGATGTGGCGACAAGTGGATCGGTCATATTCGTGGAAGGACGCGCGGACATAGTGAACCTGTTGCGGTGCGGGATTAGAAACGCGGTTGCGATCGAAGGGACCAAGATTCCTAGGACGATCATTGAGTTAAGCAAGAACAAGGAGACCACCGCATTCCTTGACGGAGACAGGGGAGGCGATCTCATACTCAAAGAGCTAATGCAAGTAGCCCCCGTCGACTACGTCGCCCGCGCACCGTTGGGTAAAGAAGTGGAAGACTTAGTTCCGAAGGAAATCATGAAGTGCCTTCGCGAAAAAGTGCCCGTCGAGGTCGGGAGGCCCATTGCAAGGCCGGAACCGATTCAAGCCCCGCGCCCGCCACCTGTTCAGCTTTCACCGGATATAGTAAACAAAGCCCGTGAACTCAGGGGGACACTCGAAGGCATACTCCTAGACTCCAGCGCGCATGATGTTGCTCGATTGCCCGTTAGTGAACTTGCGGGGAAGCTTGGAGAGTATCAGGGCGTGGAAACCATCGTCTTCGACGGTGTCGTTACCCAGCGGCTTCTTGATTTAGCCGAGGAGCGTGGAGTCAAGGTTGTGGTTGGGGATCGGATAGCGGAGCTCACCCGGAGGCCCAGCTCGGTGAAGATCATGACACTTCCGGAAGTCGCTGGACCTCCGACCGTCTAGCCAAACAGCTGCTACTCCCTAACTCAGATCAAGAAGGTAGAAACGGCACTTCATGAAGGACTCTCCGGTGGGGGCGCGGCACCCTCTTGGGATGCATAGTTTAAGGTTAGGCGCATTCTCAAGGCAGGTGAGCCGTCCGAATAATAATTATCAATGATCATGATTCCCTTGAAGCCAAATCCTTCGTAGAACTTGACGGCTTCCTCATTGGCTGTGTTTACCTCCAACCACACCTCCCGAACCTTCGAACTCAACTGGTCAAGCGATTCCTGAATGAGCGAAGTCGCAACTTTCCTTCTTCGGTACTCTCGGAGCACCCCGATTGAAATCAAATGTGCAAGCCTTCTCTCAGTAGAACAAACGCAGTAACCCACCACCTTCGTTGAGTCGGTCTCCGCGACGAGGAACGCCTTCGGGTGTTCGCGAAGAAGCCGAACCATTAACGCCCTTGGGTAAGGGTCCGGGAAGGAAGCGTCTTCAATTTGGCATATGGACTCCAAGTCGTTCCGGGTCGCGCGCCTAACGTGGACGTCGGTCATTGAGTCACGAGCTACGCGGAGAGGACATTGGTTCCAAATTACTTTCGCGTAATCGATGCTTGAAGAAGGTTAAATACGGAGAATTAGCTGTGGCCTGCTTCACAAGTTCGCGAGGATATGCAATTGTCAGAGAAGAAGGCGGCGGCTCCCCAACGTTGGGGAATCGCAAACATCTACTCGTCCTTCAACAACACTCTAGTTCACATCACGGACCTCAGTGGTGCCGAAACAATTTCGCGCAGTGCCGGTGGCCAGCATGTTAAGGCCGATCGACTTCAAGGGTCTCCATATGCTGCGATGCAGGCAGCTGGAGCGGCTGCTCGGGTAGCGAAGGATCGAGGCATAACCTCCCTTCACATCAGAGTTCGTGCCCCAGGCGGACACAAGGCCAGAACACCCGGCCCCGGAGCCCAAGCTGCAATCAGAATGCTCGCGCGCGCCGGATTCCGAATTGGAAGAATCGAAGACGTGACCCCAATCCCGCATGATGGGACCCGTAGGCCAGGCGGCCGTCGCGGCAGACGAGTGTAAATACTGTATGACACCTTCATCTACTACGATCCTGACGCTCGAAGCGCCTTAGGACGCTTTGTAGCGTAGGATCGCCGCGATTCCACCGAACGAGTCCTTCAACATAACCCCTTCATCTGTCTCAGTAGATATTATTGCGATCTTAGCATTCTGCTTCTCAGCGATCTCGATCAACTCGTCGACCAGATCCACCGAGTTTTCAACGTAGAGAGCGCTTGCGTTGCATTTCTTGCAAGGCGTCGACATGAGATCCTGTTCGAACTTAACCAAGTTTGCTTGAGGGATTAATGAGTCATCCAAGTTGCCGCAGTTCTTGCACTTAGTGAAGACGTGCAAGATGTTCATTTTCTCGGAGACGAGAAGCAAATCGACAATGCCTGAACTCAAGTACTTCCGAACTTGGGTTTCCCCGTAGATGCCGAGGCCTGTCTCGTGGCCTATTTCGTAAAGGAACTTCTGTACTAGCTTTTTCTCTTCCAGGTAGCGTACGCCTTTGAGAATTTCTTGGCTTTTGTTGATTATTTCTTCGACGCCCTGCTCACCGGTGTAGGATGTGTCGATCGTCGCCAGAATCTTCTCTTTGAGTTGGTATTGCAGGTAGTCGCCTTCTTCGAAGTCATATTTTGTTGGTCCAGGCCCTCCAAGAATTATTCCCTTTAATCCCTCTACCTTGCTCAGTGATTCGTAGGTGTGTGATGCTACTCGCCTGAAGTAGTCGTTCATTGCTTGCTCTCTAATTCTTTCGAATCGCCTTGCCGATTGGCCACCGGCCCTGTGTTTCCCCGGTATCCCGGAAGTAAACTCTTGCAGGACCTCCATTCTCTGGCCTCTCACAATTCCTACGGTGGCCTCTTGCGAGTCAATGACTATGACGCCGAAAGCGTCGCGTTCTGTAACCATCGCTAACAGTGGTTCGGTGTGAAATTTCGCGTCGCAACGGTAGAAGTAGACATTTATGGGTTCGGGAGGTTCTAAGACGTAGGTTTCCATCTTCTCGGTTCCGGGCCCATCCCTTGGAATCGCTCCGCAGAAAATCACAAGTCCATTCTTGGGCGGTTCCTTGAATAATTTCAGGCGTTGAGTGGTCCTATCAATCGCATCCTGAACGTTCTTTCTGGTAGTGCGTGACTTGATGTTAGAGGCGGTCCCGTACTCTTCCCGGAGGTTTGCCATGACCTCGTGAATCCTCCGCCCTGGGGGCACGTAAAGGGTGATCAGTTCGGTGCCGCGTCCTTCTTTGGATGCGAGCATTTCCAATGTCCTTTTGAGCCGAAAACGTGAGACGGAGTCTGCGGTAGTTGACATTGGAAATTGCACTGAGCATGCGTTAGGTTGCGGATTTTATATACGTTGGTCAACGGGGCGGGTTCCAAGAAATCAAATAACACCCCACAGGGCATTTACTGGCAGGGAACGGGCGTTGAAAGCGGTCATCAAACTGGGTGGTTTTGCCTTCCCAACTGGGTTGGACAAGCCTCTAGTCGAAGAATACGTGAAACTACTCAGAGAGTTAGTGGGAGAACACCATCTCGTAGTTGTTACGGGCGGCGGCGAGACCGCACGCAGCTACATCAAGGCGGCCCGAGGTATGGGCGTTTCCGAGTCACTGTGCGACCAACTCGGAATCCTCGTAAGCAGGTTAAATGCACGACTACTGGTTGATGGTCTGGGGGAATGTGCTTTCCCAGAGATTCCCGTTGACGTAGTCGAGTTGAAACATTACTTCGCATCCGGAAAAATCGTGGCGATGGGAGGCCTTACGCCGGGGCACTCGACAAACGCGGTCGCCGCCATAGCCGCGGAAACCGTAGGCGCCGAGCTCTTCGTTAACGCCACTGACGTCGATGGAGTATACACCAGCGACCCTGGAAAGGATAAGCATGCGAAGAAGCTGGAGAAGGTTTCCGTAACCCAGCTTACAGAAATCCTCTCAAAAACAGGCATGATGGCAGGCGCGTACGACCTTATGGACCCCCTCGCGCTACGCATAATCGAACGCTCCAAACTCTCAACCGTAATAGTAGACGGCAGAAAAACATCAAACGTCACTCAAGCACTACGAAAGGAAAATATTGGGACGCGGATCGTCCACAATTAGGTGGCTCTTCTCTGTCTAAACTAAGCGACGTCTTCCAATCGAAGGCACAGGTAAAACTACTGGAGTACTTCCTAGACAACTCCGGCATGCAGAGGGTCTTCAACCAAGCAACCCTAGCTAATTTCCTCGGCCTATCACCCTCCACTGTCGCGCGAATCGTGGAACCGTTGATCAAGGAAAAGATACTGTTGTACGATCGCTTTGACCGCGGAATGAAAATATTCACCTTGAACGAAGCTGAAGAAAAGACCAAGGCTTTGATCGAGTTTCATCGAAAACTCAAAGAACTATAGAAGTCGTACGAGACCCATCCACGAGTCATGTCCGCGCTACTTTTCACGGTTGGCTATAGATTTGAACTTGTCAGCCAGTGATTCACAGATTAGAGAGCAGACTCGCCACTGTCTTAGGTTGTAGTTTATTCGCAGCTCTTCGAGTGCTTCGACGACTTTGTCTTCTTCTTCTGGCGTCACTGTGTTTGTCCCGTCTTGGAATCGGCGGATAATTTGGCGGAACTATTAAGCATTCTCCGATTTGTTCGTGTGCCTCATGCGCTATTCTCTCGTGAGGTGTGTTTCACTGTCTAACCATTTCAGGTAAGAAGTTAAGCCGTCGTTGATCTTCAGTGAGACTATTTCCGGAACTTGAGATTGGTTTATTGTACAGATTCGTGTTTTTAGTCTTGCGAATAGTTCAGACCTGGTCTTGATTATCAGAAGCCATTCGGATTCATTCTGGAGTTTATTATTCCACCGAAAGAAGGAATTCACGGGCAGTATGTTTACGCATGCTGCGAGTCTTCTCTTCACGAGCTCTCGCGCAATCAGTCCGGCTTCCCTTCTGCTTCCACAAGTTGAGAATACGACAACCGGGGCCATGTTGGGTTCCAGAAATGTTTTAGTTGAACACCCTAATTTCACTGCCGAAGACCCAGAATGCCATCGCCCCTGATTATCCTTGCCACCTACGTTGCAGTTTGGGCAGTCATATGCGTAGCATGGTGGGCCTTCAAGGCGGAGAGGTTTGGAATCACAGGACCTCCCTACTACCTAATCTACCGAACGGCCCGCTTAAACAAATGGATCGAAAGAATTTCCGCGTTCAAGCCTACCGCTTGGCGTACAATCTGGAACGTCGGCATCGTTACCGCAGCTGGACTGATGGTGTTGGCATTCGACTTCCTCGGCAAGAATTTAACTTTCCTCATAATCAAACCCCAACAGGCAGGCCCCATTCAACCAATCATACCCATACCAGGAGTCGGCGTTTCTTTCGAAACCTTCCCCTACCTGGCTCTTGCATTATCCGTGCTCCTAGCCTCCCATGAGCTATCACACGGAATCGCCAGCCTAGCCGACCACATCCCACTCAAATCTACCGGCCTAATTTTCGCACATATCATAATGGGCGGATTTGTTGAACCCGAAGAAGAAAAATTAAACCAGGCCAGGAACATTTCGAAACTTCGAGTATTCGCCGCCGGATCCTACGCGAATGCCGTGCTAGGGATCCTTTTCCTGTTTCTGCTCGCGAATTTCGCTGCGACAACCGCGATATTCTACACTAATGGCGGCGTCTCAATAAACTCCATCTCACCGACCTTGCCCGTGTACAGTTCAGGGCTCCACGTTGGCGATACCGTGACAAGTATAAATTCGACAACAATTTCCGATGTCACCGACCTTCGAAGCTACATGGCCTCAGTGAGCCCCGGAAAC
>JBEKPE010000032.1:0-16250 GCA_049521055.1 Bathyarchaeia archaeon | reverse complement strand
ACTAAGATGAAGGCGCCTTATCTTATCGGAGAGAATGCAGCAGCATACGAAACTGATGCGCTATACATTCTGCTTGCAGTGACGATGATCGTTCTCGGCGCAGGCGTCTTCTCGTTGAGTGCTCCATTAGGAATATGAGTAGTGAAGGACACTAAGCCTGACGAGTTAATAATTGACCCAACGTTCTCAGCTGACAGCCAAAGTGAGGAAGGCTTCCTGAGTCGGCGCTTCGACTATGCCTAGCATCCGTCCTAGTCTCCAGGCTTTCGAGGAGACTTGAAAGTAGTTCTCTGCGAGCCCAAGAGAGAAGAATTATTGACAGGGCCGCTTACCGCTCTATGATGTTCTGGACAGGCTCTTCTAAGCATCTTACTCCTGAAACTTCACATTGAATCCGCCGAGAGTTTTGTGGTTAAAAAGTTAAAAGTTAAAAACTTCTCGGTAACTGTACCCGTCTCGGTACGCCTGTGATTATGCTTTCAAATCCAGTGAACGGCTGAGCCACTGTGATGCCCTGAGAGGTGATGTCGTACTCTCGTAGTGTTTTGTCGTGATTGCTTCCTCTAAGCTTCAACACGACTAACGCTTTCCGCATGGTTGAGTCGATCTCCACCAGTCTCATGAGAATGATGCAGTCTGCAACTCGACTGAGTCCCACATCGGTTAACAGGCTTTGGCCAATGATTTCTGGCGCTTCCCAGGTGGACAGCGAACTAATTTGCTTGGTTTTGAAATAGTTGAGGAGTCGATAAGCTTCCTTTCTGACCTGCTTCTCTTCAATGTACATTGAAAGATTGCTGAGCGAGTCAATCACAATCCTTCGAGGCTTAGTTTGCCTGATAGGCTCATCAAGGAAGTGCTTGGTCCCATGGGTTTCGAGGAGAAGCTTTGGTGAGGTACAGATTAGCCTGAGTTTGTTCTCTTGTTCCAGCTGCTTCAAATTCCATCCAAAATTCTTCGCGTCTCGGTAGATTTGGTTGGGCATTTGTTCGAAGGATACAAAGATTCCGTTTTCTCCGAACTGCGTTGCACCATTTACGAGGTACTGCAAGCCAAGAGTCGTCTTCCCAGTTCCAGTGCCTCCCGCAACCAATACGGCGTCGCCTGAAATGAACCCGCCGCGAAGCATTTCGTCGAGTTGAGTTACTCCAGTCCTTACGCGGTCCACCACAGTCAGTCCGACCTCCTTTTGATCTGATTCGAAATGGTTTCTTGAATCCATTTGTCCTTATTCGTGTTGAAAGAAACTACATCCAACTTACCGAACCTTCCCTTTACCAGAAGGCCGAGATCAACCAAGTCTTTCACATCCGCCTCAATCTCACTTGCCGTCCTTCCAATCCTTCGGGCCACACCCTCGGTAGTATCACTTAGCCCTGGATTGTTGTGAAAGAGCACGAAAAGATCTACCTGAGTATCCGAGGAAAGTAACTTGCTATATGTTTCATCCAAATTGCCCTTGGTCCTTCAGCAGTATTTTCTTTCCATCCTCTTTTAAGCATGTTGAGTTCAACACGGTCCTGTTAGAAACATTTGACCAGATCATAAGCGAACTGCTGGGGGTTCGCAAGAGATGCATATTGATGCCAATTTGGCCTTTAGAAATTCTCAGCTTCATGACCATACATGCACATAAGCTTCTGAAGTTACCTACCTAGGTGACGGATTTTGACAACCTAATTCTGATGACGAAAAATCAGTTGGGTGACGACATCTTGACGTTACCCTCAATTGGGTAACCTATTACCATCAGTTACGAATGGAAATTCGAACTTTCGTCAAATTAACGACATCGAATTAAGCGCTTAAATCGACATCGAATTAAGCGAGCGCCACAATCTAGGTTACCCAGTTATTTGCCAAACTATACACTTGCGCAAAACATCGGAGAGTCGTTATGTTGTGGCATGAGCATGAGGTCTAGTTGCTTCGATACGTTCTCGTTCGAATCAAAAATAAAACCACCCTCCAAGACTCTGGATCTGAACGGCACATGTTTCACAAGAAACGTTCCGAGTGTGGGGGTACTAGTGGTGCGCACACACGCCTTACGAAAGACGGCGGTTCAGACTGGAGGGTGGGTACGATAATTCTGATCGCGGCCAATACACGGGATGGGGATAGAATGCTTTTGAGTTATCGCTGCTGATTTATCGAGGGCAGCGGGTGACTGTTGATGCTGAATGATCTGCGCTCTCATTTCTACGTTACCGTATTCGTTGCTTCTCTTGGTATGGGTATGAACATGTATTTCATACCTGTATTTGCCCAATCGTTCGGCGCTACGTTTGTGGATCTTGGACTTATCGGAACGGTTTGGGCTCTTGCGACGACGATTACTCCGTTTTTGATTGGGTATTTGGCGGGGAGAACGAAACGGGTGTGGGTATACGTTCTTTCATTGACGCTCAACGCATTCGCTACCTTGTTTCTCGTTCTGTCACGTTCGGTGGTTGACATCATGGTCTTGCGGTTTTTTGGAGGAATAGGAATAGAGGCGTTTTGGGTGACCGCGGAAATTATGGTTACAGATCTGGCGCCGTTAGAGGCGAGAGTGAGGGAGATGGGTCGGTATGGCGTCGCTTTGGTGTTGGGGGTTTTAATTGGTCCGTTGATCGGAGGATTAGTGACTGAAAGTTTTGGTTACGTCAATCTCTTCATTATTTCGGCTGTTGTGATTGGGGTCTCGACCGTGCAAGCACTAGTTTGGCTGGTCTCAGGCTATAGAAGAACAGAGACGCTGTCTTTCCAGAGTTTTTCGGGTTCTATGCGGATCCTCAAGCGGCTTTTGCCTTTGTACATGATGGTTGTCTGCTACGGGATCATATGGGGACTGATTACAGCCATTTTTCCGGGTTACGCTAATTCGATCGGGATTAGTGCTGTCCTTATCGGTTTTCTCTTTAGTGCTTTTGGTGTGGCAAGGATTTTCTCATATGCCACCGCACATCGTTACTCGAGATTCGGTGAGATGAGAACACTACTCTTTGTTTCACTTGTGATCTTTGTGGGACTGATTACCATCGCGATCTTCCCGACTTTCCTCACATTATTGGTGGGCATAATGCTGATTGGGGTAGGCGTTGGTGTGGTCTTCCCCGTTACAATCAACATCGTCTCGCGTAATTTCCCCGATGAACAGGCCAGCACGGCTGTAGCGTCATATGAAACGGTAATCAACATAGGTGGAACGGTGGGCCCGTACATTTTTGGAATGCTTACCGTCATCACAACTATCGGGAGGAGTTTCTTATTGATGTCAATCTTCGGAATCCTAATGGCTCTCTTCGCGGTTAACGGAACAACTAAAGCAAGAAGATGACTCTGTACGACGTCGTCGTTAGAACGTCAGAAAGTGTTGTTGCGCGCACCACTAGTAAATTTAAGATGTCCCAGTGTCTCGGTGGCGGGTCCGGAGGAGCTTGAACCTATTTAGGTGCGGGTCCAGTTAAGTTATTGCTGAACTTGTAAAATGGCAATCTTGAAAAATGTCCAGGAAACATTGTTGATCGTATCCTAGATGAACGTGAACATTCCTGAGAAGATATTCCTCACAAAGGGCGTCGGTACCCATAAAGAAAGACTGGCAAGTTTCGAATTGGCTCTTCGCGATGCAGGCATAGCCTTCTGTAACCTAGTCTACGTGTCAAGCATCGTACCTCCCAACTGCAACGTACTGCCGAGGAACGAGATCTTGCCACTTCTGAAACCCGGTCAAATACTATTCTGCGTAATGAGCCGGATTGACACGAATGAGCCGAACAGGCTGATGGCTGCGGCAATAGGGATGGCATTACCGTACGACAGAACAGTGTACGGTTATCTGTCTGAACACACTTCGTATGGTCAGACGCAGGAGAAAGCTGGTGACTACGCCGAAGATCTGGCTGCTTCAATGCTAGCGTCGACACATGGCGTGTCGTTTGATGTTGATAATGCTTGGGACATTAAGCAAGAGATATGGAACATATCAGGCATGAGGGTCACCACAAGAAACATCTGCCAATCGGCAGAAGGCAACAAAGATGGACTCTGGACGACAGCGATTGCAGTTGCCATAATGATTTAGTGATAATCCCGAGTAGCGGGTAAGGTAACACTTCAGACGGCCCTGAGCTGGTTATCTTCCAACACCTTTTAGCGCTCGATTGCTCTAGCGTGTGTGAGGTTTGGCGATATGGGTAAGTTCAAGGAATTGCGCGATCAGCTCGACCAAGTTGCCACGAGGCAGGAGAAGGCTGCTAGAGCATTTGCGACTAAACTAGATCAGCACGCTAGAAAAGTGAGCACGGACATTAACCGAGAATCGAAGAAAAATGCGCAGAGGATCGTTAAGCTGGAGAAACGTGTTGCTGATCTAGAACGCCGATTGCGAAAAGCGAAGTAACACCAGATCTATGGGCAGTTCATTTCAGCTTAGCGCAGACTACGCGTCTGGAATGATTGAGCGTTCTCAATGATTCATCGACTGAACCTCAGAGATGGCGTAGGGGATTCTGACCCCAATTTACCGGTACATATAACCCGGTTCAAATTTGTTTGCCCACACCAAGAGATACCCACACACTTTCTGAACCGAAAACCACAATTTCCAGCCGGCTAGACTATGTTCGTGTGTTGCAACTGTGCCACGGATTCCGTTAATTGAGGATTTGAGTACAGGGCCCGTTCCCGCTGGATCGGTTCTCTTGGTGGAGTTCGACGCGGCATCGCAATGGTACAATGCATTAACCACCATCGTCGCGGGATGGTTGAAAACTGGTGGAAAAATCCAGTACTACGCTTTCGCACGGTCACCAGAAAGCGTTCGCAAGCAACTAGTTCGACTTGGAGTAGATACAGAAGAGCTTGAGAATAATGGAGCCCTCGAAATCTGGGACTGGTACACCGCTACGTTGGGACAGGCGTCAAAAGAAAAGCGTGGAGCCAATTCGCTGAAGGTCGCAGACCTGAGTATTCATGTTTCTCAAGTACGGATGAAAGGACCACCCGCTCCCGACACATTGGCGATTGGGGAGGACATTTCAGTTCTGGACAGATTCAATGACGAGAAAAACTGGGTCGAATATGAACTCGCAAGATCCATCCCCGCTTTCAGGGACAGGAATATGACTTGCCTGCGCGGCGTCATCAGAGACGTGCACAGCAGTTTAGCCTACAAGAGGCTTGAAAGCGTGAGCGATGGAATAATCGATCTCAGAATTGAGACAGAGAGTGAAGAGATCGTTAACATGATTAGGATCAGGACGATGCGAAATGTGGGCTTCGATTCGCGATGGCACCGTCTAAGGATCAGTCACGAGAACTTCGAAGTCACTCTGGAAGAGTGACACTCACTGAGCAGGCAAGATGTTCTGGTTTACCCGGAACAAGTTCGTGGGATCATATTTCCTCTTGATCTCAGATAAACGCTTGTAATTGTCACCATAGGTTGCCTCTACTCGACTCTGCCCCTCTTCCATCATGAAATTGACAAGCCCCTCCCGCAGAGTAGGGATGAATTCAATGGCTCGGGTGACAAGAAAATAGTCCCGTGAGATTTCCTCACAGGGTCTTCTTGAAGATCCATCGTTCACTGCCCAGCTTGCATTCCTTGGTGAAGCCCGTGGAAGCGAAGAGATCGGGGGTCCCGTTCCAAAGCAGATTCGATGAATGCCTCTTCCTAGGATCTACCGGGTAAGCTTCAACTACTTCCGCGCCGTGATCTTTCATGTAGTGAAGAGCACCTTCCAAAGCCGCTCTCGCCACGCCTTCCCTCCTGTAATCGCGGTCAGTGAAGAAACAGGTTATCCTCCAGAGATTCCCATGATGCGTGGGTCTATAGTCCTTCACGTTCTCGATACGTGGCAATTCCTCGCTTGGACCGAACTGGCACCAACCAACAGGTTTTCCGCCGTGATACACGATTACTCCGTGCGCTTTCCCTTGCATCACTAGTGCATGTTTCTTTTCTTTGTTCTGCGCTCGATTCTTATCCCTCCAACCCTCCGCGACCTGATAGAACATGCACCAGCAACCACCCTGCACCCCACCGTGCTTCTCGAATAACCTCTCAAAATCAACCCAAGTTGAAGGCGACAACTCCCTAGTCTCATAATAAAGACTCATCGTGACACTCTTCCTACCTGGGGAATTTGGTTCAACTAAATTCATCTTTTCCGTGTTTCCTCCAGCCTAGCGCAAGCTACGCGTCTGGAATCATTCAGCGTTCTAAATGATTCATTCTACTAATCTCAGAGATGGGGTAGGGGATTCTGACCCCAATTTACCGGTATGTATAAGCCCTAAGACCTGGCCGTGAGTTTGGCTTGCGCACTTTCTAGGTCTCGTTTTGCGCCTAGTTTCATGAAGATTTCTGCGGCCTCGCGCACGCGTTTCTTTGATTCTTCCGGGTTGGTTTGGGATATGATTGCGGAGTAGGTTATGAGAGCCTTCGCCTTGTAGTATGGCCAACCAGCCTTCTCCCACAAAGCCAAACACTCCAAATAGGATTCTTCAGCTGCCTTCCCACCCGCACTCGCAGAGTGCAGAGCTGCTTTCGCTTGCGAAGCCATCGCTAAGCCAGCATCACTCTTCAAAGTTTTAGCAAGCCGCTCAGCTCGCTCACTCATCTTACACGCCTCCTCTACCCGTCCCCGCTTGGAGTAAATTGAGGTTAGTAGAAGTAACGTCTCAACGTGCAGTAAGGGCATCGTGGAAAACTCTGCTTTCTTGAATGCGTCAACACATTTCTCCAAAGCCGCCTGCGCTTCCTCCAG
Source organism: Bathyarchaeia archaeon (assembly GCA_049521055.1). Lineage (GTDB taxonomy): Archaea > Thermoproteota > Bathyarchaeia > 40CM-2-53-6 > 40CM-2-53-6 > FEN-987. Next base: position 9,492 of record JBEKPE010000032.1, on the reverse strand, counting down.
TCTACCCTGCTCAAACCTAAGCTTCCCAAACCCGAGATTCGTTTGGACAACTCTGTGTATCTGCTCCTCGCTCCTACCGGTCGCGGCCTCAAAGTATCTCTCCGCCTGCTCCATATCCCCAAGGCTCAGACAGAGCATCCCTCCACAAACCTCTGCAACAAAACTTCGAATATTGAATCCCAATCGCTTTTGAATTTCAAACGTCCAATTAACCTCCTCCAAAGCCGCAGTCCAACTGCCACTCAACCAGTCCAAGAACGACAGCAAACACAAAGCATTCGCCTGTTCATTGGGATTATTTTCTCGTTTACCCAATTCCGACCAACGTAAAGCGAAGCTTCGAGCCTTACCCAGGTCGCGTGGATAGGTGTAAACAGCCAAATTAAGGAGGGCCAGCGTCGTTTGATCGTACAGTTCATGCTGACTGGCGACCTCTAAGCACTTCTCTAGGAGTGGAAGTCCTTCGTCTACTCTGCCCGTGTCAACCAAGTTCACTCCGTTAACGAAAAGTGATTCAGCGACGGCGGTGAAGTTCCCACTCTTCTCACCCACTCTCCGCGCCTTTTGCGCCCACTCTTTTGTTTCCTCAACCTCGTCAATAGTGCCAAGCAAACTTGCTAGATTAGAGTAGATTCCCGCAGCTGCCGCGCTCTCCTTGGCATCTTCAACGTATTTGAGGGCCTGTTTTGCCCCCGATACGGCTTCCCGCGCTCCCTCGACACGATACACCACCCAAGACAATTGTGGGATTATCCTGGCGCATGACTCTGCGTCGTGTAGCTTCTCGTAGGTAGCTATGGCATGCCGGTAGGTTTTGATGCTCTCCTGAAACATCCCACCCGACGCTTGGCTCTGGGCTAACTTATCGAGGACTCCAGCCCGCTCCGCATCCTTCCCTTCATCAATGAGTGTTAACGCTCGCGCATAATCCTTTGCAGCCTGCTCATGCGCATAAATTGTCCTGTTCCGGTCCCCAGCTAGAATTGAATATTTGAGGGCTAGCTCTTTGTTTTCTGCGTCCGAATAATGAGCGGCAATAGCTTCAGCCCGGCTTTCCAAGCTATTGGAGTACGTCTTCTCCATGGCTTCAGCTATCTTGGCATGGCACCTCTTCTTTTTGAGTTGAATAAGTTCGTCTAGGAGTAGTTCTCTGATGCGTTCATCTGCGAACGCAAAGGTGTTACCCTGACGCGGAACCTCAACCACTAATCCTTGCTTGACCGTCGATTCAAGCTTCTCCAGCAAAGTATCGTCACTAAGTTGAGCTGCTTCCTTCAGTACTTCGAAGTCAAATTCGACGCCAACCACGGCGGCCCACTGGAGCAGAGAAAGAGTTTCCTGGTCAAGTTTCGTCAACCTACCCTTAAGCGCCGTCTTCACGGTTTGAGGTATGGCTATGTCCTGTATGGGTTTCCGGTCCCAACCCCTCTCTGTTCGGAAGATTGTTCCATCCTCGACAAGGGAGTGGAGGACCTCCTCAACGAAGAATGGATTCCCGCTCGTGTGCTGGTAGACCAGCTCCGCGAACTCAGGCGAAACCGCCTGCTCCCCGAATGCTGCCTCGATAAGCTCCACCGTCTCGGGTCCCCCCAGGTTCTTCACGTTGATGTTCGCCAACATGCGTTCCCTGTTCAACTTCAAGAAGACCTGCTCAAGCGGACCAACTTCAGCCCCCTGCTGTGGAGGGGCAGAGCAAATGGTTAGAACACGAAGATTGTTAGTGCTCCTAACGAAGTACTCCAACAGATCCAATGAGGGCTGGTCAGCGTACTGCATATCCTCAAACAGCAACAAAAGCGGAGCCTGATTGCTGATGGCTATGAGGAACTGGGTTACGGTTTCGTAGAAACGGATCTTATCCTGCGCCTCGCCTAGGTGTCTTGGCGGCGGAATCGTTCCCAGCTTAGCAGCAATATCCGGGACCAGTTTCACAAGTTCTGACGCATTACCACCTAACATACGCCGCAGGCTTTCGCCAGGAGCCACCGATGTGTACTGCCTCGTTACATCAACCCAAGGCCCGTACGGAAGGCCACTCTCGGTCGCTCTCCCAGACAGGACTATGGCACCGTTGGTCTGAGCGAGACCTCCAAACTCATGCATCAGACGACTCTTGCCAACACCAGCCTCTCCGCGCAACGCGACGAGGTTCGACCGATTTGCGAGCGCGCTGTCGAATAGGTTTCTGAGTTTAGACAACTCCTCTGTTCGACTGATCAGTGGCGTGGTCCAGCGTGGTTCCTTGAACGCGATGACGGGAACCGCAACTTGAAGCGTGGACCGTGTTTGTGGTTCTGCCGTCAGGTCGACTAACTGGAACTCTTTTTCAGCAACCTCGACCCCGTGCATCCATTTTACGCGCAGAAACTTCCTAAGCGAACCTTCAACATTCTGTTCGAATAACTCCAGATTCCCGTCGAAGAGTTCGACGATGGCTTCAACATCTTCCTTAGCATGCATGTACGGGTTTATGACGGCAAGAGTTGTGATCCCCCTCGACCTAAGCCTAGCCAGGAACTCGGAAAGCCACTTTCGGGTTTGAAGCGCCTTATGGCGCAGCAGAACCTCGGATAAAATGTCTAAAGCAACAATCTTTGGTTCAGACGTCTTCAATGTCTCGCTGATCCGAATGTTCACCTCGGTAAGGTTCTCGATACTCTTCCCCGGAATTACGTTCTTGGACGGGGGAACCGCCTCACTACAAACTAGAACCTTCAGGTTATCCGATTCTGTTTGCGAAATTGCCTGCGCCGCGGAAAGACTTCGACAGATCAGCAAACTCTGTCCTTGAGTAGGCTTCAGAAAATTTCTCAGTAGAAAAGGGACTTCGTCACTTGCGGGGGCACTTAAGACCACTGCGGAACCCCCAAGAAATCCACCTTGAAGCGCCTCGTCCAGCCTACCGTAACCCGTCGAAACCCTGCCCCGTAAAGGAATGATCGAAGCCGAACCGCCAGTCAAATTGCGAAGTTCCTAAACACATCAAACCGGGTGGACACTATAGGTTTCCGGTCTAGGAGATCTCATCTCCTATACGTATTCTCTCTAGTTGCTGAAGAATCTCTCAGAGATGAGGTAGGGGATTCTGACCATAATTTACCGGCACATATAACCCGAGTAGTAAGGCCTGACAGATTAGAAAGTAAGATTTGATTGACAGATGCCGCTTAGGAGAACTACTGACCCGGTTCAGTAGTGGACCCGCTTCGCGCGGCTTCCATTTCACGATCGAATTCGAAGCCGCTTGCGTCTACTTTCGTCACAGACACTCGTCAGTAGAAGTAGAATCGCAACGTTTTTCCCAAAACATTCCATCTGCTGCGAAAATCTGATATCTTATGCCTGAGGACATAGTTGTTGGATTTGGACCGTAGGGAATTAATTTGACAGCGTATGCACCTAAAATGGCTGCGCTCAACACTGGGATAGTTCCAACCGTTGCTTGTATCAACAGCGCCAGCGTCCCGCTTGAAGTCGATTTCGATAAGCTTGTCGCTGCGCTGCAAAAGTTCGCGGAGGCAGTTCTGTTCCCCGTCTGGGGGGCCTCAGCTCAGGTATTCAAGTCTGAAAAATTCGCTCCGGGTGCTTGGGGGATGGTATTCCTAGACGATGCTAAAGATCAGAACACACTAGGATACCATGACTTGACCCCCGATGGCTTGCCGCTTTCGAAGATTTTTGTTAAGTCAACGCTCAAGGTAGGACAGAAGGTAAGCGTTACAGCCTGCCATGAGCTTGCCGAGATGCTTATCGACCCGGCCACTAACCTCGTCTCAACCGCATCAACCAACCGACCATCCAAAACATTCTACGCGTATGAAATCTGCGATGCCGTGGAGGAGGAAGAGTTCCAGATTGACGGCATACCCATGAGCGATTTCGTCTACCCATCCTGGTTTGAAAGTTTCCACCGCCCTGGGTCAACACAATTCGATTATTTGAAGAAGGTCGATAGGCCATTCGAAATTCTTCCAGGTGGATACATACCTGTCTACAGGAAAGGTAAATGGACTCAGATCTTCGGTTCAAAGGCGAAAGAGAAACGTTTCAGACAAGAAGATCGGCGAAACCACAGAAGCACGTACCGCGATCACCCGCGCACTAAACGCTCACGCCCATCGCCTTGAGATCCATGAAATCCTACACACACTGCGCAGCACTCCGATACTTTGCCCTCCTGAGAGGCACTAAGAACCAAGCAAGATCGACCCTCAGAGGATTCTCAATGGTGCGGGGGAGGGGATTTCTCCCCCAATGTACTAGTAACTAAATTAGGCAATGTGGCAATGCAATGCGTCATCAGTTCTAGGTGATGAATTTGGATCGAAGGATTGGATTCATCGGGCTTGGTGTTATGGGTAAACCTATGTCGATGAACCTCATCAAAGCCGGGCATGCGCTGACGGTCTACGACCACCACCAGGAAAATATTTTCGAGTTGGAAAAGCTAGGGGCAAGGCCTGCGACTTCCTCTATGGAAGTTGCCGAACGGAGTGATGTCATCATCACGATGCTCCCGGACACGCCAAACGTGGAGGAAGCTGCCGTAGGTTCGCACGGCATTTTCACTGGAATAAAAGCAGGCTCCACATACATCGATATGAGCACTATCTCCCCGATGGTAACTAGGAAAATCGCTGAGATAGCCAGAGGAAAAGGAGTCGCCATGCTTGACGCTCCCGTTAGTGGGGGTGAAAAAGGCGCAATGGAAGCGTCACTCACAATAATGGTGGGTGGGGGCAAGAAGGATTTCGATGATTCCCTTCCTATCCTTCAAACGCTTGGCAAAAACATCATACATTGTGGAGGAATTGGCGCAGGGCAGACAGTGAAAGCCTGCAATCAGATCCTAGTTGCTGGAGTCCTTGAAACCGCTAGTGAAGCCCTTGTTCTTGGCATCAGGGCTGGGGTTGACCCTGCCATTGTGCTGAAGGTGATCGCCAGCGGTTACGCCATGCGAGTTCTCGACGCGAGAGGCCCGCTTATGTTGAAAGGCGATTTTAGACCAGGGTTCAAGACCCGACTCCATTACAAGGACTTGTCCATCGCCATGGCTTTAGCTTCCGAGTACAATGTGCAGCTATCTGTAACCGGTTTGGTACGCGAAATGATGGGGGCCATGAAAGCTCTGGGACGCGAGGAATACGATCATTCGGGCATTCTAACGATCCTCGATGACCTAGCCGGAAAAAAAGTGACGGGATCCCGGCAGGCTCCCTTTAAGGGATAACTTGCCAAGTCAGTATCGACCCAAATCTTGCTTTACACGCTGCACAGACATTTCTAGATCCTCGTTCTGCAAGTTGAACGACTTGAACTGATGCTTGTCTTTATCCAGATTTCGCCGGAGTAGACCCGCGAATACCATATGGCAACAACTAAACCGATTTTGGGAAGGCTGTCACTATAAAGCCATGGTGATAGGAGACCTCCACGTAACGGACCACGAGAAAAGGTTCAACGCCTGCGCAGTAATTGTCGGAACCTAGATCTGACTCAGAGAGTTAGGTAGCAGAAAAGAGGTTCAAATACTGAAAACTGGTGCCTGAGAGCTAGCACCTAGCACAATGAGAATAGGGTACGCTTCATTCGATCTTGATGACTCCGCGGTCCTCTTCCACTTCAGTGTACCATTTCTGTTTTGTTCCCATTCGACTGCGCATCTTCCAACCCATGGATTTAGGTTGCTTTTCGATAGTATCGATTAGTTTGTTGACTCGTTCTTTCATCAGTTTGCCATCTTCCTCAGACAGTTTGATGTATTCGCTTGCCAGGTTCAGTATTTTGTTCAGGTTCGTCGTTGACGTGTACCAGAAACCCCAATCCTTTGACAGCAAACCTGCTATGTACGTCCCGTTTATGGTTTCCTTGTCGTTGTCTCCCACGTCATGTTCGAGAAATAGGAGAATTAGGTCCTTGATGTCCTTCGGGTTTATTTCGACTATCTGAAGCTTCTCGAGGACAATGTCTGCTAGAGGTATTGTGGGGCTGTCGACTTCCAACCTCTTAGTCCAATCTATTCTATGGCACATCCTAAGTTCGTCGAAGAAAACGTCTATGTGGATTTTGCCGAAATACATGTACCTCTTTCCTTCGGCGTAGGTCGGGTAATTCATGAGCCGTTGATCTACGTTGTATCCTAGTCCTTTGAGGTAGGCGGTGAGTTTCTCTTTATTTTTTGATAATGACGCAAAGTCGATGTCTGTTGGTGTTCGGTCCATTTTCTCGTGTAAGTGCCTGTACTTTGGGCAATGGTAGCTTACGGCCAAGGCGCCCATGAGTCGGAGCGCAATCTTCTGTTCTGCCGCTCCGTTAACGATCTTTACCCCTTCAGTCACGAATTCTTCGAATGAATTGAGGGACATAGGACCGATTTGGTAAGGCGGCCATTAAAAATAGTTACCTACTCATCTCTGCTGATGATTGAAACGAGTAACGATGTTTGAGCATAGTGGAATCGACGTAATCATTTTAGAACCGATTCTTAGCTGAAACTCACACCAACTGGTGAAGTGCGTCTAACGGGCTTTCAAAGGCAAAGTCCGGGCCGCAACTCCTCAAAACAGCTGGATCACCGAAACCCCAAAGGGCTGCAGCTGACCCCATCGACGCTCTCTTTGCGGCTTCAATGTCCCCGACGGAATCCCCTAAGTAGATTGACCGTTCTCCGCTTCCTCGCATCAACTTGAGGACACGTATCAATCCTTCCGGGTCCGGTTTTGCTTCGTTAACATCATCGGCAGTGACCACGATAGGGAAAAACTCTTGCAGGCCCGATAGTTCTAGAGTGGTCTTGGTCATTCTGCTATCAGAGCCGGTATATATCGCCATCCCGATCTTCGCGTTTTGCAGTTGACCTATGAGAGCGGGGATGCCTCCGTAAACGCTTGCGAGTTCCTTGAAATGTTCCCTATAGTATGCGTGGTAACTATGCACAGCGTCTTCCCTATCTCTGGCTGGGACTAGATCGGCTATGATTTGCTCTAATGTTCGGCCGAAGCGGATATACAGTTCCTCACGAGAGAATTGTTTGCCGAGAGAATTCTTAACCGCGAAATTGACCGATCTAACGATCAGCTCCATGTTTTCAACCAAGGTTCCATCCAGATCGAAGATGATGTGACTTATTCCTCGTGGGTCTCGTGATTCTTTTCTAGTGAATTCCATTGACATTGCAACCACGGTTCGAAGCACGCCAGTTAAACGCGCCATTTGAACAAAACGCCCGGCTATCGGATGACTTTTAACGGATTTGGAAAACATCCGTGAAATTACGTCAATTCATTTAGAAAGGAGCTTGACTCCCACTCTCACAACTTCCTTTGCAGCCTTGGATTATTTGCTGAAATCTAGAGTGATAGAAATGAAATCGACTAAGACTATGTCGAAAGAGGAATTCGATAGACTCTTCAAGAAGATTAGCAACTGGGGACGATGGGGACCCAACGACGAGCGCGGGACCCTGAATTACATAACCCCATCTCACATACGTGCCGCGGCAGCACTGGTACGATCCGGTCGCTCAGTTTCGCTCACCATTCCAATCAACAAGGTGGCCGGCCCAGACAATCCGAATCCTGCCGTACACCTAATGACACTAACCTATGACACTCCGCTACCACATGGGGAACCGCAATTCTCGATGGACTATTTGGCCTGCGCATGCCATGGCGATTCCCACACTCACATTGATGCGCTCTGTCACATAGGCTACAAAGGGCAGCTCTACAATGGCAAACCAGTAAGTGCGGTAAGCTCCCAGGGAGCGAGCCTAATGGACATCACCGCTTACGCGAATGGGATTGTAGGGCGCGGAGTGCTGCTAGACATCCCGCGTTTGAGGGGTACGAAATGGCTGGAACCGGGGGAAGCTGTTACGACTGAAGAACTTGAAGCCGCTGAGAAAGCGGAGGGAGTTAGGCTTGGTGAGGGAGACATTTTCGTATTTCGCACCGGACATCACAGGCGCCGTTTGGAACTTGGGCCTTGGAATTGTGGATATGATGGGGAAGGAAAGGCGGGGCTTCATCCAAGCACAATGGAGTTTCTCCATGAGCGAAAGGTGGCCGCATTCCTGCCCGACGGTGACGGAGAAGCTGTTCCAAGTTGCGTTGACGGCGTCGGTTACCCAATTCACGCATTGCAAATCGCTTCGATGGGCATGGCATGCGCGGATAGCTTGCAGTTCGAGGATCTGATCAAGGTGTGCGAGGAGGAGAAGAGATGGGAATTCATGGTGGTAGCAGCGCCATTACGGCTCCCGAAGGGAACGGGATCACTCTTCAATCCCATCGCAATATTCTAGCATCGACCCGCCATCTTCGATTTGCAGATCAACCAAGTCGAAACCAACCAGCAACGCTTTAGGCATCGCGGGCTAGCCCAGCACTGGGGCATTTACTTGAACCGATTGAAAGATCAAGTCGCAATAGTAACTGGCGCATCGCGCGGAATAGGCCGCTCAATCGCGGAAGTCTTCGCCAACGAAGGCGCTAAGGTGGTGGTTAACTACAACACCGACGAAACCAGAGCATCGGAAGTCGCGAAAGAGATCGAGAAGAAGGGCGGACACGCAATCTGCATAAAGGCTGATGTTTCCAACGCTGGGGACGTCAAACGGTTAGTTAGCACAACGTTAGACAAGTTCGGTCGAATCGACATCCTCGTGAATAACGCTGGAGTAATGTTTCCTGAAGATTTTCTTGCTACTAGTGAACAGGTGTGGGACAAGACCATCGACGTCAACCTGAAAGGTGCCTATTTGTGTTCCAAGGAGGTCGCGCCTATTATGATCCGGCAAAAGAAGGGGAAGATCATCAATATCTCTTCAAACTCCGGGCTGTACCATCCTTCGTCAATGCGTTATGTTGAGTATGTTACTTCGAAGGCTGGGATGAACGGAATGACTAAGGCGATGGCGCTTAGGTTAGGTCCGTACATTACCGTCAACGCAATCTGTCCTGGATACATAAAGACCGAGATGGTTGCCCACAACGACCCGGCGACAGAGAAGATGCTGTTAGATGAGACTGCGTTGAAACGATTTGGGAGACCAGACGAAGTGGCTAGCTCAGCAGTGTTTCTTGCGTCGGACGAGGCCAATTTCGTGACGGGCGAGCTTCTGATTGTCGCCGGCGGAAGAGGCATGCATTAGCATTTTGAGTCGTGAGTACCAAGGAACTTATCAATTGCACGGATCTCAAAAGAGAGCTCGATCAAAATTTGAAGGTTCAGGAATACGATACGCCCGCTCTGGTTCTAGACATTGAAGCCGCAGAACGAAACATAAAACGAATGGCAGAATACTTTCGTGGTAAGAAGGTACACCTTAGGCCTCATGTCAAAGTACACAAATCACCGTTCTTAGCCCACAAACAGATCGCAGCCGGGGCCCAGGGCATTACTTGTGCAAAACTCAGCGAAGCTGAAGTTATGGTGAATTCAGGAATCAAGGATATTCTCATTGCAAATCAAATTGTCGGGCCTTACAAG
>JBEKPE010000031.1:0-16414 GCA_049521055.1 Bathyarchaeia archaeon | reverse complement strand
AGTTTCAGCACAGAGTGAAATATAGCATCTCCTACGACCAAGATCTTTGCGAAATCATCTGAGACGCCTATCGTGGAGTGCATTGCCCCCGCACCACGTCGCGAATCGGCTAAGTCATCGAATCAATCGAAGCGATTCTATGAAAGAGTTGTTAACTCTTCTAAGACGTTTCACGGTTAGTTGGGAACAGAATGTGATACTCGGCGATCCGCGATGGCAATCAGAGAACATGAAGGCTATGCAAAGATCCGCTAAAGGTCTATCAAAAGAACTTCTGAAACTTGAACCAGAATACTCCGAACATGCGAATGCTGAAATTAGAGATGGAATACACCTGATTTGCACCGAATTACGCGACTTTGTCATGCCAGATATGCGACGCCTGAGCGTTCAGGGCATTGAAGTTATGGTCGCGCACGGAAGAATGGCATTCGACAACACAAGGGGATTAATTTCGTATCTCGAACCCGAGAAACTGGCTAAAAGTCCCTCCGATTAACATTAGCAAGGCGTTCCCAGATCTGCATTTCAGTTTATACCTGTTAACCATCCTTGATTACCTTCATAGCCGTCTTCTTGAATGCTAGGTCATTAATGGAAGCCGAGAAGAATGTGCCCTCATCATCCAACTCCACTTGGTGCGAGACTGTTGACTCCGCGTCAGAAACTCCAGTTTGCGCGGACCTCGTTCATGAAGAAGATTGGGGGATTACGATTTGATCCAACAGATTTTGAGATCGTTCATTTATCTGTCTCTCTTCGAGGACTTGAGAAGATCTTCGCCCAGTTTCGTATCGTGCATATCAGTGATCTACACCTTGGTCAGTGGATGTCGCCGGAGCGTTTGGAAGGTGCTGTCGGTCTTGTCAACGAGCAGTCTCCTGATATTGTAGCGATTACGGGAGATTTCGTTTCGTTTGCCGTCGATCAAGTCGCTGCCGATTTAGTAAACTCGCTCTCTCAGTTGCGTCCCAAGATCGTCACTCTTGCAGTGTTGGGAAATCATGACCACTGGATGGGGGCAGAGAAGGTTCGTCGCATTCTACGGGAGAGTAACATTATCGACCTAAGCAACGACGTATACACGCTGCATAGAGGAGGAGCCGTACTTCACTTTGCGGGTATCGATGATGTCATGGCTCAGGAAAATGACCTTGATCGGGTTTTGAAGAAGTTACCCTCTTCAGATCCGGTTGTGCTGCTTGTCCACGAACCCGACTTTGCAGATGTCGCTGCGGCGACGGGTCGTTTCGTATTGCAACTCTCCGGACACTCGCACGGCGGCCAGTTTGTGCTGCCAAAGATTGGAACTCCTATTCGCGGTTCTCACGCCAAGAAGTATCCTCTGGGGAGATATCAGGTGGAGGATATGGTTTTGTATACGAACCGTGGGCTTGGAACGAACACCTTTTGGCTCCGGATTAACTGTCCTCCAGAGATTACCGTTCTGACGCTTCAGGCGGCACGCTAGATGGACCGTGAGAAACGCCAAAGTTTACGCTCGGTCGCGCGTGTGATTGTTGTTTGGATAAGCGAAGCCGTAGGACTCGTACTCATGGTACGCTTTGTCCCGGGTCTGAGGTTTGATAGCTGGGGAATCGGGATTCTAGTTGTAGGAGTGATCGCGCTGCTGAACGCGATCCTGTGGCCGATCTTGTCCAGGATTGCACTCCCCTTCCTTTTCTTCACGTTTGGAATCGGCGCTTTAGCCCTGAACGGTCTGATCGTATGGCTGTCAAGCTTGGTCGTTCCCGGATTTCATGTTGAAGGTTGGGCTCTGATTCTAGTGCCCATCGGTATAGCAGTAATTAACACGGCGGTATCAGGCATCCTAACAATTGACGACGACGCACGATATTTCAGCGCAGTCTTATTGCGACACGCAAAACGTTCCTCAAAGACTTCCGCGGCAACTAAACCTGGCGTCATCTTCTTGGAGATTGACGGCTGCTCTGAGTTTATCCTGCGTGAGGCTATGCGGAGAGGGTACATGCCGACGCTTGCAGGTTGGTTGAAGAAGGGCAGCCACAAGCTGCGTCAATGGGAAACCGACCTCTCCTCACAGACGGGTGCCTCCCAAGCAGGTATTCTGCACGGCAACAATAGCAATATGCCGGCGTTTCGCTGGGTCGAGAAGGAGAACGAAAACAAGATGGTCGCGTCGAATGGCCCCTCTGATGCTCCATTGCTAGAGAAACGCATCTCAAACGGGAAGGGGCTACTGGCGACGAACGGAGCATCTCGCTCGAACCTCTTTTCCGGCGACGCCCAAGACGTGATCTTTACTTACAGTAAGTTCACGGATCTAAGAGGATTCTACACGAAGGCGTGGTACTTCTTCTATTCGAATCCCTACAATTTTCCGCGAACTTTGGCGCTGTACTGCTGGGATATTCTCAGTGAGCTTAGGAGTCAACTACGACATCGGATGGGAAACGTTCAGCCGAGAATACACCGCGGCCCAGTTTACTTAGCAATGCGCGCGACAACGAACGTGTTCATGCGAGAGATAACAACGTACGCGATCGTAGGCGACATCATAGCCGGCCAAGTCGATGCACTCTACGCCACCTACATGGGGTATGATGAAATTGCGCATCACAACGGCGTGGCCGATCATGACGCTTTCCTCGCATTGAGACAACTGGACAAACACTTCGCACGTTTGGAGAAGGCGGGGGAGTTCTCTTCACGAAAATACAAGTTTGTAATCCTGTCAGATCATGGCCAAAGCAACGGCGCCCCATTCAGGCAACGTTACGGATTAAGCCTGAAGGACCTTGTCCAACGACTTTTGCCAGAAACATTCACAATACACAGCCACCTTGACACGAATCAAGATCACTTTGGTCATGTCGTGACCGCACCATTTGAGAATGGGCAGAGGGTTTTTCGCGAAGGAGGGAAGCGACTGACAAGAAGGGTCAAAGGAACGATATTCAAGGACATCGCAGAACATCGTCGTAGCGAAACACTGGACGAGAAAGCCCCGTCCAAAAACGCTCATGTTATTGTGCTCGCGTCCGGTAATCTAGGCCTCGTATATTTCACCCAATGGAAAGAGCGCATGACATATGAACAATTGAACAAAGCCTTTCCAGACCTCATTCCGGGGTTAGCAAAACACGAAGGCATCGGCTTCATCCTCGTACGATCTGAAAAATACGGCCCATTGGTAATCGGCGCCAAGGGCATTTACCACTTGGCCGATAATAGTGTTGAAGGAGAGAATCCGCTATCAGATTTCGGTCCCCATGCTGCAGATCACATTCGCCGAACTGACGGCTTCAAGTATGCGCCCGATATCCTGGTGAATAGCTTCTATGACCCTGAAAGTGATGAGGTGGCAGCTTTCGAGGAATTGGTAGGCAGCCACGGAGGATTAGGAGGCAATCAGTCTAAGCCTTTCTTAATGACTCCATCAGAATGGGATTTTGGTGGAACCGAGATTGTTGGAGCCGAGACCCTGCACAAGGTGCTGAAGGTTCGATTAGAGCAGTTTTGAGATAGTACGGCACTGCACTTCACACATCGCGTGCACCGTCACAAAATAGACGATGACGGACACACGAAAACAAAAACGGTTGAAAGGGAGAGTTGAAGGTCAGTGACTTTCCAGCATGAGTCTGCGCCTGACTAGGCCATACGTGATGACATGAAGATCGCGAGTAGGAGTAAACCAAGGGAAACAACGACATTTGGTTATAGGCTAAGCCCTGCAACTCCGTGGTTCGCCTGACGAAGTGCTCCTAACGCCCTCGCCTCACATCTCTCGCAAAGTCTTTTTAGCGGTAAACCAATCCTCAATCCAGATCAAAATTGGACACAGGAAAGATTCGTGGAGAGCTGACAGGGCTTATGCAAGATATCGACAAACTCTTCGACTTGGTTGAACGAAGTCTCGGAGAATTCGGCAAGAACCAGGAATTCCAGCAGATTAAGGACAGCGCGAAACAGCACATCAAAGAAGTCATGAAAGCGATCTGAACCCCCCTGCTCTTTGAACTACCAGTCTCTGTTTTCAACGCTTACAATCTAATCTGAGAAAGGAGTCCGAGCACCAGCAGTGCTCGATCTAGTCGGTTTAGTTCCTACGCTTGACTACTAATAGCGCGGATATCCATACCGATCGTACTCGTACCAAGGCCTGATGGGTCGACCCATAGTGTGGATAGGAATCATCGCTGTAGTTATCACCGAAGAGTCGAGATTGAAACGCCCGCATTCGAAGCGGCCACTTGACTGGAGCCCTGGCCAGGAGAGAACAAGTGCCCACCCTGGGCTATAGCACATCGCTTTTGTCAAATCGTCTTATTCCAGCGCAACTGGGCGGTCATGTAGATTTAACAATATATATACATAACTTTATATCCGCACAGCGACTATGATGCCTTGTAGATCGATATGAAACTAAGAAAGTATTTCGGTACAGAAAAGAGTAGATTTGAAAAACTGAAAGCTCATTTCTCTACTAAGAAGCAGACTAGATTTGAGAAACTTACCGAGCGTATACGTAACATCTAGGTAGGTACGGGGAAACAAACATGCAAAAAATGATCGATGAAACTCAAGCAAAGCAGATCGCTCTCGAATATGTAAAAACAAAGGAATTAGGCGCACAAACAGAAATCAAATCAGCAGAACGGCAAGACATCTGGGTAATGGAAACACAGACAAAAGAAACGAACGGAACCCAATACGCTAACGTCACCGTTTCCGGGACGGGCGAGGTCAGGGACTACGAGAAGACGCGTTTTCAAAGTGGTTCCGTCTCACAGAGAATTAAGTCAAAGCTACGGAACATATTCTCGCGCGGCAAGCAAGAAGAGACCAACACGAATCCGCGAGCACCTAACGAAAAGTGAAGTAGAAGGAGGCGAAAACAAGAATGTCAATGTCTTATTATCAGCCAGCAGCCCAATACTACTACTATCAACCCCCTGCCCAGTACTATCAACCACCCACTGAGATGTGCTACTATCAGCCACCTATGCAGTCCTACTATCAGCCAGCTACGCAGTATTACCCCTATCAGCCACCTACCCAATACTACTCATATCAACCGCAAGCATACAGGGTCCAGTAACAGCTCTCTAGGCGTACTTTCTCACGCCTTCGAAGAGCACCCAATTTCTCTGTTTTCCTAAACTCATTGTGACTAACGTGGCAATTGTGCGCGAATATCGGAAGGATGGCCAAGCTTTCCCCGTGGTGAATGTAGCATTCAGTTTGACGCTTGAATTTTCCATATAATCAGCACTCGATAGGATATGCGGCATCCTCGGTCGAATCTATAGTTAACCCCAAAACAGGACAAATGATGTTCTGGCGACTTGAATTAGGCTTGGAAGCGTGGCGAAAAGAGATGAACGGGATATTCGTTCATGTGTGACTTAGCTAAATTGACACGGTTGAGGGATGAATCGTTATCTGCATGTATTGTTATCTATCAAAATGGTAAAGGAGGGAAATAGGATTGAAAAGTTTCGTACTCGAATACGTTCGTGAAAGAGGAAACGGCGACGCATCAGAGGTCCTCGATGACTATATGAAATACCTTCAGATCAACGGATATACAATTCGCCGTAACAACCGTCGCAAGGCTCAAACGGCTCAAGTAACCCAAATCCAGAAGCCACTTACGATTCATCTTGTAGACCCACCGTTCTCAAACCTACTATAACCTGTCACCATTCGTTGATACCGTGACTAAGTCACCGCTCCCGTAGTTTTGTCCGATCTGCTTGCAGGAATGCTCGGGAATTTGAGAATCGGGGGGTCATTTCCGAGACGGATCCCGCCAGGACACGGCGTCTAATCGCAAAGCAGAACTCCTATGTGCTCTTCACGTAGCGCCTCTTCAATGAGGCACCTTTCCTTTCAAGAAGATAGAAAGAATCAGAACGACAATTTGTAATCAAATTCGAAGTGTTCCTTTGCTGGAACATTACTGTACTACGATAAATAGCTATAACACCGTATCGACAGCCTCAATATGGAATCGAATCATATGACGGATTGTCGTTGGCGAACTATTCACTTATGATGGGGAAAATGATGAATCAAAAGATTAGTGATGAAAGAGTAGTTGGGAATAAGAATGGCAGAATAACGCTTCTTGTTTCAGCCCTTCTGCTTCTTACAATACTTTTTGTCGCGGCCAACAATCTCGCCGTCAACAATGTGGCAGCACAGACCTCGCCTCCATTGGGGGCTGCGGCGGCTTACTCGCTTCTGGGTAACTCGGGCGTTACCTGTACGGGCGCGAGCCACGTGTCTGGGGATGTGGGTTCCTACCCAACTACTAGTGTTTCCGGCTTTCCTTCTCCGTGTAGCGTCGGTCCTCCAGGCACACTAGACCAAACCGACGCGCCAGCGGCTCATGCTGCGGCCGTCATTGCCTATAACGATCTCACTCAGCCTTGCACCGGCAACGGAGGGACGCCTTACACAAGTGGTACGGACCTGACATCAATCTCTCCTCTCGGAACGGGTGTCTACTGTTCCGCTGGCTCCTTCGCGTTGTCGGGAACACTTACCCTCACTGGGTCAGGCCCCTGGATTTTCAGGACTGGATTATCAGGAGCGAGCACGCTCAGTACCTCACCTAACTCCAAAGTGGTGGGTGGCGACCCATGTGACGTGTGGTGGCAGGTGAGCAGCTCCGCGACTCTTGACGATAACACTCAGATGATAGGAAATATTCTCGCCTCCGCAAGCGTCACCTTGGACCCGGGGGCAACCTTGGACGGCCGAGCCCTAGCGGTGAACTCGGGAGCGGATACATTGGCCGGCGGCAATCAGGTAAACGGATGTGTCACCCTACCCGTCACCGTCACGATCACTAGCACGATCGCCGGTGACGGCACCACCACGTTCGTAAGCACGATAGCAGGAACAATAATACCTGAGTATCCGTGGGGAGTGTTGTTGCTCCTAATCCTGATGCTACCGGTCTACATGCTGCTCAAGAGAAGAAGCCTCAGCCACTAATCACTGGACGCCTTCAGCGAAGGCTTCGCTGCGCGCCGATTTTCAAGTGTGAGAGCGGTTGGAATGTACGACTAGACTTTGACACAGTGGATGGTCGTGGTCTGGTGTGATTGGGCAATCTTCAGAGGTTCCCTGGATGAGCCTCGGCTCGCGAATAGGTGATTGGCGTGTACATGCGAGCAAAGAAGAATGGAGGAACTGAGGCGGGGAAGCATAAGCTCCCGCACCAACTAAACCAGCATAGTCTGAACGCTATGCAGAAGAGTCGCCGAGAATTACCCTGCTAGAGGTACTGCATCAAGTCGAATATTGCTTTTGAAGCTGTGCCCGACCGTTCGCAAATTCCGGTTGTAGTTCAACCTAGTTCAGCCTTCAAAGGAATTTGAATACCTGTATTTTTGTGACTTCTAGTTAGTACGCAAGGAAAACCCCCCAGGAAGTTAGAATCATTAGTGACCCGAGACGTAATTTCTGCTCATGCGCCGCAAGATGAAGTCAGATGAAATTCGTCAATATCTGGATAAGCCGCTGCTCGCGCGGCTGGCTACTAGCGATGCAGGTTGGCCCCATGTCGTTCCAGTCTGGTTTGAATTTGATGGAGAAGAATTCTGGATTCCAGCTCAGGCAAAGACAGTGAAAGTCGGGCACGTCAGGAGAGATAAACGAGTCAGCTTGATAATTGATACTTTCAAGGAGCCTATCAGCAAATTCAATGTAAAACAAGTCATGGTCAAAGGGGAAGCAGAACTAGTCAAAGACCACGATCTGGAAACTAATCCATCTAAATCAAGAACAATTCGCATCTACCGCCGGTATCTAGGGAAAGAATCAGAGGATGCTGAGCTTGTGTCAAAGCTTTTGACCATTGAAAGATATCTAATCAAAGTAAAACCCGTGCGTATCGTCGCAATAAGCGAAGAATGGTAACAGTAAACAGCCCTTCTCTTCTTAGCACGCCTAACAGGTGCTGAGGAGCAACACGTTTTAGCTATGTATGAAAATACACATTTGAGTGGGAAACGCTCTTGGAGAAAGGCTTGAGTTTTGAAGACATAAGGCGGTTCTCGAGATCATTCAACAAGAACCCAAGAAACACACTTGCCTTGAATGCTGTTACAGAGAATGGCATAGCTGCAGTTGCGTTGAGTAGAAAGGAAGTGGATAGGCAAAACTTCACCTTTAGCAATCTTATCGAATCCCCAGATGCAGCCAACCAGGAAAGATCGGGGAGATGCTGGTTATTTTCGGGCCTAAGTACGCTCTCTCTTGAAGCCATGAAAAAGCTAAACCTGAAGACGTTTGAGCTCTCTGAAATATATCAAATGTTTTGGGACAAACTCGAGAAAGCCAACTACTTCTTAGAAACCATTATTGAAACAAAGGAAGAGCCCCTGAATGGGAGGCTGGTTAATTCGCTTCTTTCCGATCCAACATCAGACGGTGGCGAATGGAATATGTTTGTGAATCTCATAAAGAAGTACGGCGTTATACCAAAAACGTTGATGCCCGAAACAGCCAACAGCAACAATTCCGACCCCATGAATGCTCTACTCGCCTCTAAACTAAGAGAATACGCTAAGGTACTGCGCGACATGAACGAGAATGGTGCGTCGGGATCAGAGCTAAGGGAGAAGAAGGGTGAGTTCATGGAAGAATTCTACAGGATGCTTTGCATTAATCTCGGTGTCCCTCAGGAGACATTCGACTGGGAGTGGCGTGACAAAGACGGCTTTTTCCACAGAAGGGGAAACATCACCCCAGTTCAATTCTACAATGAGTACATCGGGGTAGCGCTTGATGATTTCGTGACCCTGATCAACACTCCCAACAAACCATTCAACAAAATATACACCGTGCAATATGTCGGCAACGTAGTCGGCGGAAAAGATACCTGCTATCTAAACGTAGACTTGGAGACCCTGAAGAAAGCAACCATAGACATGATCAAAGGAAATCGTGCGGTGTGGTTTGGCTGCGACGTAGCTAAGATGCTTCAGACGGACATGGGGGCGATGGATCTGAGCATATACGATTACGAATCCGTCTATGGTACGAAATTCCAACTCGACAAAGCAGCTAGATTGGATTATGAAGACAGTGAAATGACCCACGCCATGGTGATTACTGGCGTTGACCTCGATGAGCAAGGCAAACCGAGGAAATGGCGAGTCGAAAACAGTTGGGGAGCAGCGATCGGAGATCAAGGGTTCATGTACATGATGGATGAATGGTTCGATCAATACCTCTACGAGGTCGTTGTCAGGAAAGAGTACCTCTCCCCAGAATTGCTGAAGGTCCTTGATACCGAGCCCGTAGTCTTGTCTTTCTGGGACCCTTTGTGTTCATTGGCAAAAAGCTGACCCCGACTAAGAATTACCGAATTGCTTGACTTAGGGAAGACCCAGTCCCGAGTACTTTTCATCTGCTCGAACGAAGCACTTCTCCGAGACGAGGGCGTTGTCGGCTTCAGCTTCTTTGGATGCGAACATAGTTAGTACAAAAGAAACTTAAGCACCCAGGCACCAGCACTCATCCGAACGTGTTCAATTTGGCAAAGGGAACCTACACAAAGAGTCACACCATACAAGTTTCAAAGACAATCAGAGCCCCACTTCGGTTTGTCTACGATTGGTGTACGGATTATAGGGAAAGCGATCCAAAGATAACCGCTTCAAAGTCAAAACGGAAGATTCTACTCAAAAACAAGCGTCGAGTGGTTTACGTGGTTAATTATAGAAGCCGAGGTAAGCCCAAAAGCGCGGTGGACGTCGTTACGCTCTACCCTCCTAAAGCTTGGCACTTAGACTTTACCGGTGATGAGGACGACGAGGTGGGGGATTATGTCCTTACTTCTGTCGGGCCCCGAAAGACTAGGCTTGACATGAAGTTCAAGGAGCATTACAAGATAAGCAGGGCGCCTACCAAAGCACAAGACGTGAAAGGCACCCACGAAGTGTGGGACAAATACGTGGCAGCACTCGAAAGAGATTACGCACGCAAGAACACTCGGCAGAAATCATAACAGCCGGTTCCGGACCGCCACTAGTTCGGCACACAAAATCTAGGCCCCCGATTGTTTAGTTATTTCGAAGAACCGGACCATCAAGAGTAAAGTCAGTTATATAGGCCGGTGCGCATCCTCACGCAGCCCTGCCTAGGCGATTCCTTGCACCACGTCAATTGTTCAGAGTGCGGATGCGTGTTTCTTTCAGGTTCCGATGGGGATACTGTCTGCCTCAACTGCACTTCATTCCTTGGAGCGCAAACCTGGCGACGTTAAACGGGATCACGCCATCGATTAGTCTACCCTGTAAACACCCTTTCCACAGACTGTTTGAAGGGTTGCGACCGTGCGGCCACAAAGCTGAGGCTGAATAGCAACAGCCGCAGGAAAACTAGTTCAGTTGGTTTGGCTCAGTTTGAGAATACGTCCGCCGCACCTGGCGCAGGTGGGAACGATGCTCTTGCCATCTGTCTGAGGAAGGCTGCCATCGCACGTACAAATCGACTGCCCTTTGCTCTCTCGTAGGATCAGAACGTCATGCTCCTTCACGCGGGGCTTAATCGTATCCATGGCTGCCAGTCGCCGTTACTTCGTGGATTATAAGAAACTTTGGAACGACCCGAGACAATTGGCTGTTCTATATTCGAAAACTCGTTTTCAAGGCCTTATCTAATTAGTATTCGAAACTGATCTACGCCAAGAGGAAACCTGCCTGAGGCACCTACCAATACAGCCCTAGGCAGCAATGCCAATCCCTTGCCCACTAACGCCGTTCGACTAGCGAACGGTAACACAATAATTGCCGATCAATACAACAATCGCGTCTTGATGATGGATCAAAATCAGAATACTGTCTTTCAATACGGGATGACGAATAAGCCAGGCGTAGGGCCGAACCAACTCTACGGACCCTACACGGCTTACGTGATCGGTGATTACACAGGACAGACGCCACCTCCAGCGGGTGGAGTGCCGGAATTCCCGTCAGCAATAGCCATCATCGCTACTACATTCGCCGCCGTTGCTTTAGTTTCGAAGCGCCGAAAGCAAAACTAAGGCCCGCTCTGTTTCACTCCAACATAGCACTAAACCGATCACTTCTGGGGTTCAAGGCTCCTCTTCTATCGTCGTCGGTCATCAGAGTTCATTGAACCGCTGCATTCTTGGTGGTTCTCGAGTCATTGGTGTCTTTGGCGGTTGCCCACTCGCCGCCATCATGCCTTTTTCGAAAGACTCCTTGTCTCGCCAGATCGACAAACCTACGATCTTGCCCGATTCCTCCTCCCGTAACACGAATGTGTTCACGAGCCCTAGCTGATGTCTGAGAAACTCTGCAAATCCTTTCATTCTGTCTACAAGTTCGCGTTCCTTACCGGGTAGAGGTTCGGCGGTCGCCATCTGAAGAAAAACCATCTTAATCCAACCCTACACTTGACAAATGGTAGAAGGTTCTACTTACCATTTATCATAAGCCTCAAATTTTCGAAAGCCGAGTTCCACGCCTTTTCGAAATATGTTCGTGCTGCTTCCCATTCGCGTGAACTGCCCCATCCGCTATGAATTAGATGAACGCGTGTGCTGGAATCTGCGACTGGGATGAAGAAGACCGTGACTTGTGTCAGGGGTTCAGTATTGTTCATTATGGATTTGAATTCGGTAGGGCCTTTCCAATCGAATGACAAGAATTCTCCATCAGCAAGTGCAGTGATGTGGCAACCGATCGTACTATTTTCTTGCTTGTTCTGCTCTTCCCAGAAGAGCTCATACTTTCCCCCGGTAACTGGTTCGATTTCGGCGAAGCCTTTCTGTGAAAAGGGTTTGATCAGCCACGATTCAACTTGACGGCTGATCGTGAATAATCCAAAAGCTCTCCCGGTGTCGCATCGTAGCGTTACGGAATGGTGAAGAATCTTATTCAAAGTTTGTCGGATGGATTTGGATAGTGTGACATTTTAGTCTGCTAGGGAAAGAAAGTATAGTGGGCGGACTGGTGTCTATGATTCACTCTTTGCTCCATGAATGACCGCATTTTGTGCACGTGAATCTCTCCATTGCTCTCTCCTGCCGGACGCCTGCATGCTCGCCCGAGATGAAGCCTAAACTGTGGAATGCTTCGTTGTTGCCGCAGAGTGGGCATGGCTCATTTACTTTCATGTATTCTAGCTTCGACGTGTCTAGAATTTCAGTTGGCTTATCGGCTGCCTTAATTTTCACGACATCAACTATCTCAGTTTTCATCTGGTTGCCGCACTTCGAACAAACATAACCGTTTTTGGTCATTATCATATAGCCCCTACACTTGTCGCAAAATTTCATTTCATGCCGCACTCTGGTTTTGCTTTTCTTCTCGATCTCAGTTCTTAGACAGAGCTTGTTCTATACTTGAGATGCGAGAATGTTCGAGGTAGTGCTTGTGAATGATGCATAGGCCGTAAATGGGCTTACCGGTGTGGGTTCAATTTATGATCGCTTTCCGAGGACACGGCCTTAGGTGAGGCTGGGTTTTCGCCGATTATCAGTGATATCCCAATTATTGAGACGGCGATGGAAACGAAAGCGATCATCAGAGCCGTGGGGTCCACGTCGGATTTCTGAACGGAAAATGAGACGAAGATTCCAACTAGCCCAATAGCCGTCAGCATAGCTCCAACGGCGGTTTGTAATTTTAGGTGAGCAAACATCCTTTTCTAACCGCATTCCGGGTGTTCAGTCACCCATTTTTCCTTTACCCTTCGGGTTTCTCAATTTTCGGGGCTTCACTATCAGCGCCAACCCGATGACGACGAAGAAGAGGAGGATTCCGAGCCATGGAATCCAGGGGGCGATCGCTGGGATGACAGTTATGGTCAAGGGAGTTGAAGTCGTTATGTTGTCTAGGCTTGCTAAGATATTCGCCGTGAAGTTTTGCGGCGCAGCGGCCGGCGTAGCTTCGACAATTAGTTGCGTGTTCGTTTGCGGTTGTTGTATCTGGGTGCACTGGGGAAGGAAGGTTAGAGTGAACCCTGAGTCAGGAAAACCCTGCTCCCCAAAACAGGCTAGCCCCGACACGCCAGCGCTTGTGAGGGTGAGGTTAATCGTCGCCTTATCCCCCACTTTGATCACAGCCGCGGATGGGTTGTCTGACAAGCTCAGCTGTGAGCCAGAGGCATGAACAAAATATGATGCGCTGGGTATTAGGGGGTAGTTTAGTAGAAGTGTAATGCAGACGGTCAAGATGCAAACGCGCAAACTAGAACGCATGGACATGGTTGCGCATGGACCTCCGAAACCAAATAACTCTTGGTTGACTCTTCTGTTCTGTCGAGGACGCTAACGTAAGAGTACATTTTTGTACAGTGTAGCTTTAAATAAGGTATCAATGTCACAGATGTCGCAAACGTTGGATCAGTGACTGTAAAATGGGGAATAGCTTTTGGACATGGCGTCCAAACAGTTACACAAACAGATCATAGACTGAAGCTCCAAAAGTTCCCATATTCGAGAAATCCCCTCCAAACATTTCTCGCCCTCAGCATTCAAAGCGACTACTGCTATCTGTTAGAATCCGCGGAAGGCCCAAGGAAACTCGCGCAATACTCATTCATAGGTTTCTCACCTTCGAAGATCGTTGAGTTAAAGAATCGAAAATATACCGAATCCTCTCCGATTGACAACCACTCAGAGTTTGACACTCCTGATCCGTTCCTGGCCCTTCGCAGAGTTCTGGCCCAGAACTTCACAACCTATCGGGGTCTCCGTTTCGTTGGTGGCCTCGTTGGATACTTTTCGTATGATGCGATACGCTACCTCGAAGACTTACCCAAACCTCCGAAAGACGATGTGGCTCTGCCTGATTTCGAATTTGGAGTCTACGACGACGGAATCGTCTTCGATCACCTAACAGGCCAAGCCTACTACTACTGGTACAATAACAACAGAATGCGACAGATCGAACGACTTCCGAACCAGAAACATAAAACAAAGAGTTTGGTCGCGAACAAACTCCGAACAAATCTCACCCAAGAAAACTTCGAAGCCATGGTTCGAAAGGCGAAACGATACATCAAATCCGGAGACATTTTCCAAGCCGTATTGTCCAAACGGTTCGAGTTCTCGTTCAAAGGAGACCTCATCGACTTTTACCAGGCCTTGAGAGACATCAACCCCTCCCCCTACATGTACTTCCTAAAGATGAAGGAACGAGCAATTATCGGTTCAAGCCCGGAAATGCTTGGAAGGGTGGAGGGCAAACGTGCCGACACATTCCCAATCGCGGGAACACGTCCCATCGGCAAGAACCGAAACGAAGATCAGCGGCTAGCAAAGGAGTTGCTCAACGATCCCAAGGAGCGAGCAGAACACGTCATGCTTATCGACTTAGCTAGAAACGACCTTGGAAAGGTAAGTGAATTCGGAACCGTTACGGTTCCAGAATTCATGACCGTTCAGAAGTACAGTCACGTGCAACACATTGTTTCAAGAGTATCAGGCAAACTAAGACCCGACTGCGATGCTGTTGATACTTTCAAAGCAATCTTTCCGGCTGGAACAGTTTCTGGGGCACCGAAGAAAAGGGCGATGGAGATCATTGATGAATTGGAACCATGCCGAAGAGGGCCGTATGCAGGAGCCGTAGGATACTTCTCATACAACGGCAACGCTGATTTCGCCATAACAATCCGGACACTAGTTGCTAACGGGAGCAGGGCGTACATTCAGACTGGTGCGGGTATAGTCGCGGATTCTGATCCAACGCGCGAATGGTTTGAAACCGAGCAGAAGGCCAACGCGCTCTTGCATGCGCTAAAGCTCAGAGGGGTTTGAAGTGAAGGTTCTAATCATCGACAACTTCGACTCGTTCGTTTACAATATTGCTCAGTACGTGGGGCAACTTGGAGCGGAACCGTTGGTCCGCAGAAACAACGCAATCACAACCGACGATATCACAGACATCAACCCCGACCGCATAATCATCTCACCTGGCCCTGGTCGACCAGACGACCGAAAATATTTCGGTGTTTGCCTGAGCGTGCTTAGGAAGATTAGTCCACATACACCGACCTTAGGAGTCTGCCTGGGGCATCAAGGTATAGCCTACGCCTTCGGCGGGTCAATCGTCCCTGCTAGACATCTGATGCACGGGAAAACGAGCCGGATTGAGCATGAGAATGATGGTTTGTTCAAGGATGTGGAGAACCCGCTTCACGCCACAAGATACCATTCGTTGGTCTGTCGAAGACGCGATTTCCCAAAGTGCTTGGAGGAGACGGCCACTTCGATGGACGACAACGAAATCATGGCGTTGCGTCACCGAAAATATCCCATATACGGAGTGCAATTCCATCCAGAATCCATACTCACCTCTGAAGGCATTAAGATAATGAAGAATTTCCTGGACGGTGCGTGAAAGTGATCAAGGAAGCCATCCACATCCTCGTCGACCGCAAAGAGCTATCCTTCGAAGTGGCCCAGCAATCGATGCGAGAGATAATGAGTGGAGAAGCAACACCCGCCCAAGTCGGTGCATTCCTAACCGCGCTTAGACTGAAGGGGGAAACTGTTGAAGAAATAACGGCTTTCGCGCTGGTTATGCGCGAGAACGCCGTCAGAATAAACCCACACGTCAACGGCAGAACGGTAGACACATGCGGCACAGGCGGTGATCAAATCAAAACATTCAATGTCAGCACCACATCGGCGCTGGTGGCCGCTGGTTCTGGGATCACAATCGCAAAACATGGCAACCGCTCAGTGACGAGCAAATGCGGCAGCGCAGATGTTCTCGAAGCCGTTGGAGTCAACTTGAACACTCCACCCCCACTCGTACAAGGTGCGATTGAACAAGTTGGAATCGGGTTCATGTTCGCACCCGTATTCCACCCGGCTATGAAGAACGCAGTCGTCCCAAGACGAGAGATCGGGATAAGGACCGTCTTCAACATTCTCGGTCCCTTGACGAACCCCGCCAACGCTAACGCCCAAGTCCTAGGCGTATATGACTCAAATCTCCTCGAGCCTCTGGCGAAGGTATTACAGAAACTTGGGACGGAAGAAGCGTTAGTCGTTCATGGGATGGATGGACTTGATGAGATCTCAACTATAGGAAAGACGAAATTCGCTTGGGTTAAGGATGGAGAGATAGTAACGAAGGAGATCACTCCACAGGACCTGAACTTGAGGCAAGCGAAACCCAATGAAATATCTGGATTTGACGTGGACCAAAGCGCGAGGCTAATGGTCAAAATCCTGAATGGTAGCGAAGAACAGAACTCGAGTCGGCTTCAAATGGTGCTTGTCAACGCAGCAGCCGCGATCTTGGTCGGCGGAAAGACGAAAGACTTGGTCTCGGGAATTGAATTGGCCCGTCAGTCAATTAACAGTGGACACGCGTATGAGAAGCTGAAAGCACTGGTCGAATTCACCAACGGCGACGGATCC
>JBEKPE010000030.1:0-16436 GCA_049521055.1 Bathyarchaeia archaeon | reverse complement strand
CTTAGGAGCAACAGGCCTTACAGATTTCAAAACCGGTTTCGGTTTCTGTGTTGGTTTCGGTCTCGGTTTTGGTTGCGGTTTCGATCTCTTGAAGGGTTTTTGGGCAACGTGTCCGGATTTGCTTCGTCTTCTACTCGCTTTACTTGCAAGTACTCGTCTATTTTGCAATCTTCTCTTTGAATCGCTTACTCTGGGCGGCGCCCGTGCAACGACTCGGCGGCTTTTCGGGACACCTATCTTCCTTGCTCCGATCTTACTTTTCATCAATTGCTGGTTGCAGGCTCCTGATCGTGATGAGTCTCAATCGGCGGTAACCTCGATAGAACTTTTTCGACTTTAGATCTCAATTCCTTATGTATAACAAGCGGGGATCTGTTTCCGTTAATCGTATCGAACTTGTAGTCCAGCATCATGCGTTGGAATTCCGTGCGCATTTTTCTTTGATAGTCGACGAAACATTGGTACATGTCTCCTTGGCGGCTAATGTCCATTCCAGATTCCCAGAAGTCGAGAATCCCGCTCTTCATCAGGTTGCGTTCCGCGAGAACGCGAGGGCTGACGGTAAGGTAGAATACTGCGTCAGGAATCAAGGCAATACTGTACATTTTCTGCACCCACTCTCTACTCATCCCCCGGACGACTTCACGGGCCATCAGCGTGTAGATGTAACGGTCGGCCAGGACTACGAAGCCAGCTTTCAGAGCGGGAAGGATGTTGTTCTCGAGCTGATCCGCAAAGTCGGTCGCATAAAAGAGGGTCATTGTGACAGGACTTAGCGTATTCCCCAGAAGAGCTTCCTGCAACTCCGCGGATACGAGACGCGACCGCTTTAGACCGACATCTATTGTCGGATAGCCGAGGACTTCTAGATGCCTGTGCAGTAGTTCGATTTGTGTAGATCTACCTGATCCGTCTGACCCCTCGACGACTAGCAGTTTTCCCTTGAGTTGTGCAAGGCTGACCTTAGGAAGGCCTTTGCCAAAGAAGTGCTTTTCAGAATTATTAAGCTGGAACGGAAATGTCACGTCTCCAGCATCGGCTAAGGTCAGTTTGTCATTAGCAGGAGTCAGGGTTTGCAGCGGTTTCCCTTCAGGCGCCTCTCTCAGGGCACTCTTGAATTTCTGTTCTGGAAAGTGAGCCGCGAGGAGGCCGGGTGGAACCGGCTGTGGCCCCTTTGCCTTATGTTTTGATAGGTCTATTCGTTGGTTAACAAAATCACGGATAGATTGCTGCTGGTCGCCGGGGGGGCGGCTTGCGTCTATTACTATGAAGTTGTACTTGGGGGCGATGTTGTGGTATTCATTGTTCAGCATGCCTTGGAATCTCCGGAAGCTCTCATAGGGATCAGGGGATAAGTCGAGGTCCATTCCAGCCTCGTGATACTTCAGCTGCGGACGGCCTTCTAGAATCCGTGAGAGTGCCGTTTCTAATGGAACGTCAAAGAAGAATGTGACATCTGGGTGTCGTGCGAAACTATAGAGATTTCTCACCCATTCCGGGTCGCATCCCCGAACCACATCACGAACAAACGCTGTGTACACGTACCGGTCAGCAAGCACAAGGTAGCCCGCTCGCAGTAACGGGAGAATTTGTCTCTCATATCTATCGGCAAAGTCAGTACAATGAATCAAAGAAAATGTCGTCGGGGTCAGCAGGCGTTTCTTCTTTCCCTTTCGTGTTGCCTTCTTGACCAGGGATGATGAATTCCATTCCGTGAAAATGACCTTGTACCGTTCTAACTCAAGCCATCGGCGGAGAAGATAGATCTGAGTAGATTTCCCCGAACCATCAATTCCTTCTACGGCGATCAACTTTCCGGGCAGCGACTTTTGTTCTGACGAACTCATGACTCGATCACTATCTTCTTCTTGTAAGTTTTCTCGAATAGCCGCGACACGTAATTCAGCGCCCACCTTTCAAGCAATAAGTCTCCCTTGCCTTTAAGCAACAAGATTACCTTCTTCTTCCTCACAGTGACTTTCACGCTTTCGACTCTTCCGGAATGCTCGCAGTCGAGCGCTTCCGCTAATCGAAGGATACTGGCCAACTTAACAACCGTCCTCCGTCGTTTCGGGGAGACATCCATGTACTCTTTGTGACTTGCTTTGGGGAAAGAGCGACTGTGGTAGCGAATTACAAGCGCGATGATGGCCTTATCGGAATCATCCACGCCTACCAGGGCCGACGCGTTGATCAGATACCAAGAATTCTTGTGGTGGTTGTATGTCCCAATGTAATATCCTATGTCGTGAAGGAGTGCGGCCACTTCAAGCAAGATTCGTTCGGTTGTACCTAATTTGTGAAGTTTCTTGGTCCCGTCAAATAGAGCGATTGCAAATCTTGCAACAGTTTGCGCATGTTCTGCCTCATAATCATATTTTCTTCCCAAAAGCCTCGCTGAAGTAATGAGTTGAGTTCGGTCGGGTGGACCTGAGTCGCGTCCCAAACCCCGTGCCATGTCAATGAGTAGCCCTTCTCTGACCCCAACCCGAGGAATTTCGATTTCTTGGATCCTCGCTTCCTTCGCCACAATTTGGAGCACTATTATGGCCGGAATGATAACGTCAGCTCTGTCCGGCCGAAGCCCGAAATCTTTGACCCTTTCTTCGTACGACCTTGATTGAAGTTGTTTGAGAATAGAGTCGAGCTCATCCAACGTTATAGAAGTGTCATTGTCGGCGTCACACAATTGCACGCGAAGGTCTCCGAGGGATTCAACATTGCCTCCCGTCGCGATGCAGAGATCTATGGCGTGTTCGCCGATTTCCTTTCTGAGTCGGGTTCCGGAAACGTTGATGTATTCACGGGCGAGTTGCCGGAAAACTCTGTCTCCTCGTTTCCGATGGTCGAGCATCTGTAGCAGCCTTACCGTGCCAATCCCGAAGCTCTCAGTAGCAATTATCTCGCGTTCCGTTGCAAGGCTAATCTCCACGCTTCCGCCGCCAACATCAACGAGAAGGGCAACTTTTCCTCCAAGCTTGAGGGTTTTTGATACAGCTACGTAGACTAGGCGAGCTTCTTCCTCTGGGCTGATTACGTCTATCATTATCTCTGTGGCCTTGGAAATTTGCCCTATGCAGTAATCTCGGTTTCTAGCTTCCCTTAGAGCGCTGGTCCCAACTGCCCTCACCGACTTGACCTTATGCTGATTAATCAATCTCCGAAACTTGAGGAATGCATTCATTGCTTCAACAAGGCGAGCATCGGATATCTCGCCCCTCGTGAATACGTCCTCACCTAGCCGGATCGCCTCGCGATCTGTGTGGATTAAGTGGATTCGGCCATCATCGTCAGCCGATGCAATAGCGAGCCGCATCGCGTTCGAACCAACGTCAATTGCGGCCAGCTTGGGCATAGATTGAACCTCTGTTGCACTCTTAGGGGGGAACTATATCCTTGAACTCTTGACTTATCAAAAGTTCGTAAGCCAGAATCTTCTTCACATATCTCTATGTGAATTGCCACTACCCCGTTATATAGGCAAATGAGGAACCTGCAATGAAACTCCTCGTTCCAAAATTTGTTAAATATCGTCAGCTTCTAGAAGCGTCTAGGGTTTGCCATGTCACCGCAAAGAACAGTTGAGGTGGAAGGCGACCAGGGTTCTAGTGAATTCCTCTGCGTCGCAACGGTACTACCCATCCGAAGTTGGATGCACATCATTCCATTCTTTCGGATGAGTGGGAAGGTGCAGAAGCAGCTGGAACAGTCGAAGGGTTTGGTCAGGTATGGTGTGAGAACCGATTTACCGCACAAACGTTTCTGGACGTTCTCTGTGTGGCGGGACAGAGAGTCTATGGAAAACTTCGTGAGAGTACACCCTCACGCCGACGCAATATAGAAGTTTCCGGCTTGGGCGGGAGAGGGCGCAGCATTCGTTGAATGGAAGGCCGCGAATGGGGTGGTGGATTGGGATCTAGCGTCGAAGCAGCTTGAGAACCCAACATTCCGTTACCAAGAAAACATAACAAAGTCAACATGACTGATGTTTACGTTAATTGAGGTTTAAGGAACGCAACTGTCGTAGCATCGAAGTTTTCTTTCTTTGATGTGTTTCCATTCTTTGTAGTATGTCGTTGAGTGCGGTCACTGCTTTCACCATGTAGGGTCCTTTGTTTAGCATTACGCAATCTGCGCGGACACCCATTGCGGCATCCGTGATTTCAGCTCTCGAGGGCATGCCTTTTTTGGCTAGAGATTCGAGAACTTCTGACGCCCATATGACTGGCGTGTGGGCTGCTTCGCAGATCCACAGAATCTCTTCCTGTACTTCAGCTAATCTTTCATAACCGCACTCGACAGCGAGGTCGCCACGTGCTATCATCACTCCAACAGCATCTGTCCATCGCATTGCTGCGAACAACATGGATGGAAGGTTTTCAAAGCCTTCTCTAGTTTCGATCTTCAAAACGATCCCCATTCGGCGGCTCTTCATCTTCTTGAGATGTGTTAGCAGCGCTTCGACATCTTCCCTATTTTTCGCAAAGGAAAGAGCCACACTATCGGCGCATTTCGTTGCAACTAATAGAGCTTCGAGGTCTTTCTGACCGAGAGCATCTATATCCAACCGAGTGTCAGGCAGGTTGATTCCTCTGTCAGATCTCAGCTTCGATCCTGCTGGTTTAGCGTATGTAATGCGGACGCGCACATCACCTTCCATCTTCGCCTCAATTACGCCACCAATCTTACCGTCGTCAAACCAGATCGATTGACCAGCCTTCAGACCTGCGAGGGCTTCCCGTGAAAGACCTCCGACCTTCGACAACTTCTCAGCCACCGGACCTTCTGATCCGGCCGCAGTATCGCTCGTTAGAAGCAACCTATCGCCAACCCGAAGGAGTATGCTAGATTCTACCGGCTTTATGTCGCCTATTCTACTCTCAGTCGGCTGAGGTTCAGTGCCCTGTTTCGTTCTCAGCAAAGTCTCTGGGCCAACGTAGGCGGTAGTCTGGGATTCAGCCCAGCGTGACTCGTCCACTTCTCGGGTAACTGTTAGAACTCTTTTCTTCCCGCGCAGATCAGTGAACCTAATCGTCGAACCGACCGTTAACGAGGCTAACCAGTCGCCTTGAACGGGCAACCATGCATCTGCGTTTTCGTTCGGTATGCTAGGTCGTTCATAGGGGGTTAACCAGACCCGTGCGGGACGAATCACGTTTCCAACCTCATCTCGCTTCGGTCCCCACTTGATCACGCGGGATCCGGGTCCAATTTGTCCGGTGCGTTGTTTGCGTCCCGGCAAGTCGAATTCGACTTGACAATCTTTCTCAAGTTCTTTCGAAGCTTGATGCAGGTTACGGACCATTCGACGCCAGACAGGTGCCTCGTCTCTAGCGCAATTTACGCGAACACAATCGGTGCCGCTAGCGATTAGATCGCGAACGAAAGTGTAATCATCTGCGCCCTCAGTGGGTACGGTCACCATTATCCGTACAGCCCTGTCAATTGGTTTCCGTCCTAGAAGTTTTCGAGTATGCTCTTCGAGAAGTCTCGCGCCTTCTTGGAACCTCAGAGCAGGATGCTTAGCCGGGCGGAGCGGTTCATGGCCTGCTAGGCGTAAGAGAATGTTGAGAACAGATTCAATCGTGACCAGAACGTGACTTTCGCTTCGTCCAAGTGAAGATAACCCAATCTCGGCTAGTTCAGCTTGTAACTCGCGCATATCGAAACGCCTGAGCGCGAGATAGTGGACTAGATTTCGAGCACTCTCTCTCCAAGAAGGATCTGTGGATGCTATGAGTTGAGCGAATCGTTCTTCTGCTTCCAGCAGGTTCGTATGAATACGTCGTAGCTCGTTGATGAGTCGGGTAAGGGTCTGGTCGTATCCTGATCTGTGTGGATTTTTCATTTGCTCAGGCTTCTTCCCATTTTAGAGCTTGGACCGTCACTCCGCGAAGGATGCTCATTTAAGATGTCTGATACGGTACGGTGTATCTTACTGAAAAAAGAGAAGGGGGTACGGGCGCCTTTTGAGGGGCGCTCGGACGCTTAATTGCGTCTTCGTTTGAGTAGGTATAGTGATGCTGCTAACGCTGAAAAGGCGACAACCGCTACTCCACTGAATTCTGGTACAGGTATGTTGCTTTGTTCCAAGTACACGTTCTGACCTGAACCGCTCTGGCCTGGTGAGACCGAGACGGACCAAGTTTGAGGCGCGTATCCTGGTTGGCTTAGAGTGAACGAGTAGCTACCTGTTGGTAGGAAGGCTTGGTAGACGCCGTCGTAGGTGTAGAAGTTCCACGCCGCGCCGCTAGCGCCAGTCACGGTGACTGTGCCCCAGCTGAGTGTGCGGAATTCATTACTCCACGTGAAGGCGAGTACGTTGCCTGAGACGAACCCGTTCAGGTCTACTTCGAATATGGCGCTTGCTTCACCGCTGTTGTGAGTGCCTGCTATTTGCCAGACTCCTTCTTGCGAGTACGGGCCTAAGTGGTTCGCGGCCATCGTGTGGCCTACGAAAGCACTGCCCGGTGGCGATACGTACTCATTCAATGCTGTGTCTTCGGTGAGGCTGATGCTTGAGAGCGCGGTCGTGCCTGGGATGATGTGGTAGGATTCACCCATCAGGAGACCGTTGACTGGCGGATAGTATTGGGCAAAGACGCTTGTGCCCGGAGTCATTGCTTGTAGACCTCCGCTTGCAAGTTCCATTGTGCCCGTGTTGTTGGCATACCATGGGACGAAGTCGGCTTCAGCTGTCCATCCACCCGTGTAGTCTGGAGCACCCGCGATTCCCGTGTAGGGGAACGGGTACTGAGCGTACGCGGCTGGGTAGCACCAGAGGTTGAAGTCACAGTCACCGAAGGTACCGCCACCGCCTTGCAGTGGATCGCTGAAGTATTCATTGGTCAGGAACTTTCCGGCGGGCGGTTGCTGTGGTAAGCCTGCTGTAAGGATGTGGAGTAGCGTTG
The DNA here is from genome assembly GCA_049521055.1 of Bathyarchaeia archaeon. Lineage (GTDB taxonomy): Archaea > Thermoproteota > Bathyarchaeia > 40CM-2-53-6 > 40CM-2-53-6 > FEN-987. The sequence goes on along the minus strand of JBEKPE010000030.1, from coordinate 9,525 downwards.
TTCCTCCAGGTAGGAAGTTGTATGCCTGTAGCCGAGAGGCGGGTTTCTGTAGACCCGCTTGGTCGGTGAACGGGTATTGCGGCGAAGTTGGGTTCACGAACCCACTTGCTACCGTTGCCCCTGAGGCTGCTATGGCGTGGCCAGTGCGGTCGACGTATGTGCCCTCACTGGACATCCATTCAGCTACCAACTGACTTTGGTCGTTGAAGAAGCGGACCCGTGCCGACATGTTCATGGCTGTTGGTGTGATGATGCTCTCTTTCTTGAAGAGAATATCGAGCGTTAAGTTCACACCGATGATCAGGTTGACTTTCATGTCAGCGACTTGGCCGTTCTGTGCGTAGGCTGTGAAGTCTTTGTCTTGTATGTAGCCGTACGTGTAGGCTGCTAGGTTGTATGGACCCTGGTTAAAGTGGAGTGGCCAGACGACTCTGTTTTGGTTGAACATGGCGTCGATCAACAGTTTCGCCTGTGTGGTGTAGCCGTTCTTGCCCGCGGTTTGTCCGCCGACGAATGCGTAGCGTGCGGATTCGCCGTAGAAGACATCGTGGGATAGTTGGTAGCCTTGGAGGACGTTGCGTCCACCGCCGTCCATCTGCGTACAGTTGTACGCGGGTGACGTGCCTAGGACGCAGTCCGTTCCGAATGGACCTTGGTATAGGCGACTGGTGAAGATGCTTGGGGGTAGGTAGAAGTAACTGGGTGTGTCACCGATGGTGTCCCAGTGAACGCCTGCTGTACCGTTCACTACCGGGTAGAAGCCGAGGTCGATCTCTGATCCTGCGCAACCGTTGTCCTTGCCTGCGTTACTGCCTGAAGCTTGCACTCCGCCTGCCGCGTTTCCGTTGCCGTTCGCATAGCCGCCTGCCATTCCGTCTTGGCATCCGGACCATACCCAGTTACGGCTGACGCGTGGTCGTTCCCAGTCAATGCTGTACACTGATACGTTGAACCCAGGCCCGAGGAACAAGTGATCACTGATGAGGGTTGGGTTACCGCTCAGGGTGACTGAGACTTGCTCTAATGGCGCGGGGCTGAAGTAACCGTTTGTGGCCACGTTCGGCGTATATGTTCCAGATGGGATACCGTAGTTTTCGCCACCCCATGTATCGTTAAGGCCCCAGAATTGTATAACAGCTCTCCCACTCGCAATAGCATCCTTGTTGAGGTGTGCTCTGTCGAGTTGGTCAGTTGTTCCTGGGCACGCTAGGGATGGTGCGCCTGTTTCTCCGGAACCGAGGAAACTACCGTAGCTCGAGAACGTTCCTTGGTTCCTGTCTTGTCTGCCGTTCGAGTTGGAATCGTAGACGCATGAGTAGTATTTGTCGTTGTATCCTAGGTTGGTTACGTTGTGGGCGTAGACGTGTCCGTCAGCGCCTACTAAGTTACCCCAAAGGAATCCTGCACCGGTGTGGATTGGGCTGGTTGTGATTGTGTCTGGTGTGTCGTGGAAGTAGACGGTCTTGTTAACCCAGCTCGATAAGCGTAGGTCAAGAGGCAATGTAACGTCACCCGCCCACTCGTTAGGTGTTACGTCAAAGTAGTATTCCTGGAAGGTAGAACCGTCCAGGGCTGTTTGAACGTAACGGAAGATCCAGGCACGCACGTAGTACCTGCCTGCCGTGAGGCCGTTGATCCAAGTAGCGTAAACCTGCGGCACCTCGCCGCTAAGGTCTCTTGGAGCACCGTACTCACCCTTCAAACCGAACTCAAAGTGGAACGGAGTCGTAGTACCACCAGCAACGTACCATTGTTGTGGTGGACCGACACCTTCTGGGTCAGAAGTTAGGAATGTGCAGGCGAGGTTGCCCGGCGCACACTTACTGCTCCAGGAAACGTCGCGGCTGTAACCATTCGTTGTACCCGTGAAGGGGTTGGGTACGTCATTGTATGCTGGACCGAGGCTGTTCGGGGCGTACTCATGCCATGGAAACGCGATCGCGCTTCCGAGTCGCGGGTCACCACATAGCCCAGCGGCACGACGACCGTAGTATTTCTCTTGGCCTCCCGCTGTACAAGGTAGCGGTGACCAAGAAACCGGGTTGCCGGCGCTTGGGTCTGGTTGGTTGCTAAGAGTTGCGGCTGAGTAGAGTTCGATTTTGATGTATTGGCCTACTGTAGTTGTGACACCGAGTCCAGAATCTATTGATGCTGGCCAGGGTTCGTCTCCGAACTGGTGTTTCGTGAACACGTTACCGTGAATCACGGGGCCTGGTTGGAGGAAACAGTCGAAGTGTAATGATTGGCCTTTGAGAACGGTTACTCCGCTCTGGCACAACACCTGCGGATAACCAGCAGCAGAAGCGTAGATGTCGTAAACGCCTGGCGCGAGGCCTTCTAGTTCGTAGTGGCCGTTCGCCGTAGCGTTCACGAACGCTTGCGCGTTAATGGTGGCTAGGTCGGGTCGGTTTTGGCCGGTGTATGGGTCGATGCGCATAGTCATGTTCGCCCAAACCATACCAGCCTCAGCGATTGGTTGTTGATAGAGGGTTGAGTTGTAGCCAGCATACCGGAGAGTTCCAGTTACGATGGCTGGGTCGGTCTCACCCTTAACCAGCATGACTGGCCAGTTTTGTGGTGGAACCCAAACGTCTGGATTCTCTCCGCCACTGGCGCCGCCAGTTGCCGCTAAGGTTGGGCCGACGCCGTACTGGTTAGCACCGGAGGCTAGGTTGGAGTAAAGGAACATTTTGAAGAAGTATCGTCCGGCGGTCGCTGGTGCGGTTACGCCGTTGATTCTGACGTAGTACCATTCGGCCGCGTTTGTGAAGTTCAGGAACTGATGGTTGTAGCCTGGGTTTATTGCAGAATCTGTAGTTATCAGGACTAAGGTCCAACCTGGGGCATACCTATCGCTTAATGACAGTCTACCCACCCATACGTTATCGTAACTGTTAGTCAGAGTAGAGACTATCTGTGAGGCATCCTTGACGGTGAATTCAGGTGGGATCAGGATGTTTAGCGTATCCCAACCGTAGTTGTCTTTTAGCGTTGACTGAATTTCAGTCTTGGTATTACCATTGCATCCGGTTTTCCATTGTGAGGGTGTGCATGTGGCGTTTATTGCGAAGATCAGGTCACCGGTCGAGCTCGTTAGTACTGCTCCGAATGGGGCATACGTGTCCCCTTGAAGCTGGTACCACGAATTGCTCGGTGCACCCGGAGGATTACCCTGCGGGTAAGGTGACTGATAACCAGGCGAACAGTTAGCGTTAACCGAGTTCGGAGTACCCTGGTACGCACACTGACCGCTGCCAGGCCAAACATAACCAATAGGCCCAGCCACGTGCGGATCAAAATTGTTAAGATCGTACGGACTTGTTCCGGACAGGTTGCCCAAGGTGAAATGCGCTTGGGTTGGAACAATAATTGCGAATGTGCTGATTATGAATATAGCGATTGTTAGCGTTGCAGCTAATTTCTTACGCAAATTTTCATATCTCCTTTAATTCTTTATTATGCGTAATTGTTACGCAAAATTTTGTTAGGGCAGATTGATGCTTTATTAAATGAACAGTCGAAAGGCAAAAACGCCATCGTCGAGTTACGTGAATTCATGTGCTGTAATGTGATGTAATGTAATTACCGGCAAAACAGGTTGACTTCACGCTAATCCTTCCGAATCTCATGATCAAATCCGGCCAGTGAATGCCGGTGTGACTCTGAGGATTCAGAGAGGAAAGTTCGTGGGCTAAGAACGGGGTGTTTATTTTTGGACCAGTTATCGCAAGACCTGGCTTGTGTGATTACTTGGTTGTCAGTTTATGTGTATAGGCATCAGCCAATTTCCCAAGCTTCCAAGCAAGCAACACAACCGTCGCAACAATGGCCGCGCCTAGGACCGCTCTGATCACCAAGCCCACAAACAGTAGGCCAACTGGAATAGGCATTTTTTTCTTCACCTTCAACGCGAACCGCGTCATTTCTTGATAAAAGGAATTGCGTACGAATCATTCAGACCTATCAGTCATTTTCGAAATGATTGACCCGGCAAAGGTTTCGTCAGGAAATTGACGAGTCATCCTCTAACTTCCATTCAATACCAATTCTAGTCGAATCTAGGCGTTGGTAGCCCGAAATGTCATTTTGCTCGTGCCGTCACGCCGTGGAATTTGTCTAGTTAAGGATGAATTGGTTGATCGTTGGATAGTAGGATGCTAGATATCTTCGCCAGCTTTTGATCGTAGTTTACTGTACCAATCCGCTAGATCGTAGCTTTCGGCCCTGTAATCTCCTCGGTATGGTTTGATATCTAGGACGGGGGTTCCATCGAAGAAGTCTAACCCGCGGACCACCAGCTTCCCTCCTTCAATCTTCACTAGTTTCACTAGAGTCAGGCCGATTGGGTTAGGCCGAGTCGGAGAATCAATAGCGAATACGCCCACGAGGGGTAACTCTTCAAGTTTGAACCCTTTCGTTAGCATTCTTCTGGGTTTAACCTTCAGGGCGCCCATTTGATCGGGTCTTAGTTTGTTCAGGTGGCCGAGAACGAAAATATGCGAGAACCCTTGCAAACCGTCTATCGCATCCTGAAACTCTGGGTATATTTCAATCGTTGACTCAGATTCCTTGCTTCGAAACCTCACATCGTCGTCAGAACCCGTGGTGCGAACCACGCCAACGGGCCGAAATACTACGCTATCGTCGGTTACCATGGCATCCACTTCGCTGTTCATCCATTTAGAGATAATTCAATCATCTACGAATAGACATTCTCAAACTCGGGTCTGAGTCTCTCGTACACGTTCTTGTATGCCGAGAAAGACCTGCCATATACTTCAGCCGTGCCGGGCTGAGGCTGTCTGGTTTCTCTTATCCGTACGAGGCCTTTGACCGTGTCGGCAAGGTTAGAGAAGACGCCGGAACCGTAGCCCGCCAACAGCGCCGTCCCGAAGACAGTGGCTTCCACATGTGAGGTGAGCTGTACCGATTTCCTTGTCACGTCGGCTTTGATTGTTCTCCACAGGTCGCTTCTCGCTTGGCCGCCTGAGAGTCTGATCTTACGCACTTTGATTCCTTGCCGCTCTATCATCTCGATGTTATGTCTCGTTGCATAGGCTGAGGCTTCAAGAACTGCTCGCACAAGATCACGCCTCTGATGGGAGAGGGTTAATCCAAAGATTACGCCGTGAGCGTACGGGTCCCATATCGGAGAGCGTTCTCCCCCAGGAGCAAAGTACGGTAGTACGATTAGACCATTTGCTCCCGGTGGTGACTTCTCCGCATCCGCGTCCATTAACGCATAAGCGTTACCGCCGGCTCCTGTATGGTATCCTCCCAGTAAATCTTTGACCCACCGTAGCAATCCGCCAGTAGTGCTCGATGCCGCCACAGCCAACCAACGGTCTGGGGCGACATGGCATCTGTTGAGAGTTCCTGTTGGAAAGTTTGGTTTACTTAGACATACCGCGAGTTTTGTTGCTGTTCCACCATCCTCCATCGCGTCACCGTCGTCGAGCGCTCCGACCCCGAGAGCTGCACAAGCGGTATCGGCGCCGCCCGCAATGACTGCAGTGCCCTTTGCGAGGCCGGTTTCGCGGGCGGCAGTTTGAGTTACTTCCCCTACGACATCCCATGGGGCCTTGAGATCAGGGAGCTTATCGACAGGTATGCCAAGTTCTTGGCAAAGCTTAGACGACCATCCCTTTCGATCTTTTGTTTCGAAAAGAAGAGTAAATGAAGCGTTCGACCAATCCATTGTGAACTCATCCGTCAGATACTTCTCCAGAAAACCATTTCCGTGCACGAACTTGAACGTCTTCGCATAGACTCTCGGACGGGTTCTCTTTATCCAAAGCATTATTGGCGCGGAGTAGGCTGAGTGAGAAATCCTGTTTCCTGTGATCGCGAAGAACTTCTCACTACCGATTTCTCTCTCCATCCAGTTTGCTTGAGCCATACTTCTACGGTCCATGAAGAAAACCGAGTTCATGAGCGGCTTGCCATTACGGTTGACTGGGATCAGTGACGGGCAGAGGCAATCGACTGACACCGCCACGATTCGCTTCGCGGGAACGCGTCCTTTTCGAATTACCCTGCGAACTACATTCTTGAATGACGATAACCAATCCGCCGCGCCATGTTCCGCGGCTAGCGGTTCGTTATGAAGGATGGGATATTCATCGTACGTTAATGCAACTTGCCGCCCTTCCGTATCGAATAGGGCTGCTTTCATTCGGGTTGAACCGACATCGACCCCCAGCAGGAGATCTTTGGGCATAGCTAGCTCTTCGGCAGGTTAGCGATAAGACCGGCGAACACCGCGGCCCTCGCCGCGTCCTCCGCCCAGTCGACAAAATTGAAAGCTTCGAAAATGGTTTTGCCCGCGGCTACGAGCCCATGGCCTTTCATGAGGACCACTCGCACAGATTCATCCTGAAAAGCCTCGGTCACCATCTTAGCCAATTCAGCCGAACCCGATGGCGCTCTTTCAACCATAGGAATTCTCTTCAACCAAACCTTGGAGGGCGCTGTTACAAGTGGAAAGACGGTGCCCGCGATCGCCCAAGATGTAGCGTATGGAGGATGGGCGTGCACAATGCCCCCCACATCACTTCGTTTGGAGTAGATGCCTAGATGGAAGCCTACCTCTTTCGAGGGTCGACCCTCGCCAGTAAGAATCTTGCCGACAGAGTCAATCTTGAGGAGTGCATCTGACTTAGTCCACGTCATAGCCTCGCCAGAGGCTTTTATCAGGAAATTACTTGTGTCTGGTATTCTCACGCTTGTGTTTCCACTGCTGCCGGGCGCCCAGCCTCGCTCGGCGACTTTTCTCGTTACCGTTAGAAGATCTTCTCTCAGCGTGGCTTCGTCCATGTTAACCGCTCGTGGCGATTAGTTCATCGCATATTAAGTGATTTCTCGTCCGATCAATTTCAAAAGTGAAACGATTCTTAGTTGCTATCGGGCACACCGTTCTCTTGTGTTTTGGTAAGCAGGAATAAATCCGTCCCTGCGTCAAACAACGTGCGGATGCGTCTGAAAATGACCCAGCCTAAGAATGAAAACTTCGCCTCATCAACATACGAACATCTCTTCCTCGATTTTATGCAAATGAAGGAATTCTCGAAGCGCCCTCTCGTTATGAAGAGCGCCAAAGGAGTCTGGTACGAGGATGTGAACGGAATCAAGTACCTAGACGGTATATCAGGCATCTTCGTTGTGAACGTTGGTCACGGCAACGCGCGAATAATCCACGCCATGAAAGAACAGCTCGATGAACTCACGTTCAATCCTCCGCTACAGTCAACAAATCTGAGAGCGTTGCAACTGGCGGAATTGATAGTCACGCTTACCCCGGGAGATCTCCGCACGGTTAAGTTGTTCAGCGGTGGTTCGGAAGCAACTGAGGGAGCGATGAAGCTTGCAAGGCAGTATCACAAACAGACGGGAAACCCCGGTAAGTACAAAGTCATCTCCTTGTATGACGGTTACCACGGAGCCACAATGGGCGCGCTCGGTGCTTCGGGCGTAACCAAAAGGAAGACTACATTCGAGCCGTTTGGCCCCGGGTACATTCACGTCTTTCCTCCTACCTGCTACCGATGCCCCTACGGACTGGAGTACCCTGACTGTGATGTTTTATGCGCCACAATTGTCGAGAAAATTGTGAAGAAAGAGGATCCGTCCACAGTCTCGGCCTTCATCGTAGAACCTATCAGCAATACAGGAGGAATAGTAACGCCACCTGATTCATACTTCAAAATTCTCCGTGAAATATGTGACAAGTTTGGCATCCTCCTAATCTTCGATGAGGTAATCACCGGGTTCGGAAGGACAGGAGAAATGTTCGCGGCGCAAACCTTCGGAACAACTCCTGACATTATCTGCATGGGCAAGGGAATGGCCAGCGGCTACGCCCCAATCGGAGGAATAGCCTTCAGCGACAAGATCGCAGACTCCTTCCTTGGAAGCGAAGAAGAACAGGTTCAATTCAACCACGGCCACACATTCGGAGGAAACCCCCTGTCCTGCGCGGCCGCAATTGCCAACATCGGTGAACTCAAGGAAAGAGACCTCCCCAACAAAGCCCGCGAGAGCGGAGCGAGAATTATCAAGAGATTGCAGGAACTGGATCATTTAGGCGTTATCGGTGACATTCGCGGAAAGGGACTCCTTATCGGCTCTGAGTTCGTGCGAAACCGGAAGACCAAGGAGCAATTTGAGGAACGCCTCCGTTTCGGCGTCCGGGTGGGAAAGACTGCGCTGCAGAAGGGGCTTATTCTAAGGTACGATCCCAACTGGATAGCATTCGCGCCACCTCTAATCATCGAGAACAATGAAATCGATATTATGATGAACACATTCAGCGAGAGCCTTGCGGAAATGTTGGCAGTTGCAAATCCGGGCAAGTCAACCGCGCCACTTTCGCGCGACTAGCGTAACTTGCTCTAGCTTGGGTTAGATCGCGTTCGAATGGGGTGACAATTCGACGTCTATGTTACACGGGAGGCTTTGGCCTGGGATTAGATGCGAGGTGCGCCCTTCACTTATCGCCTGCCCTAAGTCGTAAGGGTAGCTTGTGCTGGGTTCGATGACGGCGGTGTACAATGATCTATACCCGCCATAGGCTAGGAATAGCCAAATGTTGTTCAGGATTTGCTTTGGAAAGCTGATTTTCACGTCCACATTGTCCTGCGGATTCATCAGCTTGACCGCACCATCTTCAAGCTCGGTTACATAATGAAGGGTACAAGTGTGCGAGGTCGGTGGCGACACCTTGCTCAAATCAATTCGCTCCCCGCCCTTGCTTTGGGCAATGGGCCAGCGATATCTATGGCTGGATTCTGAGTACAAGTGAGTGTAACGTGGGTCAACGATTCCTGTCTTAGCGGGAATCTCAATGCTGCAGGTTTCATTGATTTGGAACGCGGGGTGAATCTTCCATAGGAATTTCAAGGAATCCCTGCCGACGTTTTCCAGCAAATATCGCAGGTGTATTTCCGGTTCGCCTGCTCGGATCGTTAGAGACCTTGTGATCCTGCAAGGTGTAATCGGAGTCATGACAGAGGTCACCAAGGTTGCTGTTTCAGGGCGGTCATCCGGTCTGATTATCGAGTAACTCCACGCTGTTGACCAAGCCTCACCCATGTCAGGGTATCGCTCCCCGTTGACATTACACGGAGCATCATTCGGAAAGATCTCGTCCCAACCTCCACACCAGACGTCGTCGAACGCTGCCCCTAGGGGAACCTTGGTTGGCTTGATTTGTGGGTTATGCCAAAGCACGTTCTTTTGACCGGGCTTGTAGATCAAGTCGTATATCTTGGCGCCCAATTCAGGAAAAACGAGCACGCGGACAAAATCGTTTTCGAGCACGACTGAACGAATCCCCCTGTAACTCCAGTCGTCGTTCACAGTTACCTCCTGACGGCTCATGGTCAAGCACTCACACGGACAGGTTTCTGTCACTATCCTGGCAGCGGGTAATGACATGCAGCATAATGTCCTTGTCTTAGTTCAATGAGCTCGGGCTCTTCGACACTGCATTTTTCTTTTGCGTAAGGGCATCGAGGATGAAATCGG
>JBEKPE010000029.1:0-21312 GCA_049521055.1 Bathyarchaeia archaeon | reverse complement strand
ACGTATAGGAAGAATGGGGCGACCAGTAACCCGCATACTATGAGAGCGGGGCCGGTACCTCCCAATTCCTTCTTCTTCCTCCATCCATAGATAATGGCCGTTATCCCGATGAAGGCGAAAAACACGCTCCCAAGTGCGGTGGTCGTGTACAGTGAGGTCCAGTTCGTTAAGGAAACTATGAATACCATTGGAACTGCAACTATGAAACTCAACAGCAGGGCCGATGTCGGGGAATGAAATCTGTCACTGACATGTGCTAATTGAACGGGAATCAGCCTATCGAAACTCATTCCAAGGATATAGCGAGAGACCGAAAGAATCGTTTGTTGAAGTGAAGCTAGGTACCAGACGGCAAATGTTAGGTTCATCACCCACATCAAGGCCACATTGTCGCGAATCGCAATCGTTGCGATTGTCAGCATGTTCGGGACAACGCCCATGCCATATAGCGCTCCGGGCCAGGAGATTGGAGCTTGCATTGCAAAGTTGAAACCCAAACCCCAATTGAACAACGCTATGAATCCTGCCAGCATTACTCCGCTGAAGACGCCGGGGAGGATTGTGCCTATCCACGCTGACTTCTTCAGATTCTTGATTTCTCCGGAGAACGCTGCTGCGTTGTTAACCCATGGCAACGTGAAGAAAAGGAAAGGAATGAGCAGCAATACACCCGAAAGTGACGCGCCGGGGCCCGTGTACTGAGACGCTATCTGCGTGTATGAATCGCCGTTTTGTGATAGGAAGTTTGAGACAGCGCTCTGTATGCCCGATGGGCCGAGGCTCAAGAAGACTCCTGCCATAATGAGTGTCCCTATGAGTGGGATTATCGTTAGGGCGGCGAGCAGGTGGAAGCCCGATCGGGGCGAAATTATGTCAACCGCTGTCACCGCCGCGATCAGGAACAATCCTAAGGCTATCAACGCCGTTGGCGTTGTCATCATGGCTGAGAAGGAGGTTAGGCCGCTGTTTCCAGTTACGGCGGCGATTGTCGATAGGCTCGGTGCGAGTGAAAACGTAACAAACCAATTTGCTGACACAGCTAAGAACGGTAGGCCGGTGAAGACGAAGCCGAGGACGAGTGCACCTCCCAATACGGGTCCAATGTTTCTGCTCATCCATACGTAATCGCCCCCCGTTCTTCCAACCGAACGAACAACATGGTAGAAGATGAAGGACTCAAAGATAACGAAAAACATCAACAGAAGCGTGGCATCAACCGCGTTCCCGCCAGGATTCCCATCCGAAAAGAAGGAGTTCGCGACGTTAATTAGTAGCAGACCGGTTCCGAATCCTATCTCGCCAAGCATAGCGAAGAATAGTGTCCACGGGCTTACGCTCTTAACGAGACCCGTAGCTTCCCTAACGAAAACCTTTGGCTTCGACATGATCTAACATGGCTGGTCTGATGCGGATTTAAGATTTGGCAAGTATTGCATCCAACCTGAACGGGCTTAACGGGTCATTCTTTCAAGAATGGAGAGGCTTGAGCTAGTCCCGATCCTGCTCGCCCCCGCGTTCACCATCTCCAGCGCCTCTTCGATCGTCCTTATGCCACCCGCGGCCTTCACGCCCAGTCTTAGACCAACAGCTTCCCTCATCAAGTGAACGTCGTTGACAGTGGCTCCGGCCGGGCCGAATCCTGTGGAGGTTTTCACGAAATCCGCACCCCCCTCAGCTGCCAATAGGCACGCTTTCTTCTTTTCAGCCTCATTCAGGTAGCAGGTTTCAAGAATAACTTTCACAACCACTTTCTTTGCTTGAGTCTTTGACAACTCTACGACGCTCGTTATCTCATTCAAAACATAGTCCTCGCGGTGTGAGCGGAGGGCGCTGAAGTTCATGACCATGTCGATTTCTTCAGCTCCTTGGGCTAGAACGTTTCTTGTTTCTGCGAGTTTCACTTCCTTCGTTGAGAGGCCGAATGGGAATGAGACAACGCTACATGTCTTCACACATGATCCTTTGAGGCTAGTTGCTACTATTGGCACATGTGTGGGGTTGACAACAACCGCAGCCAATCCGAGATCAACGGCCAATTTGCATCCATTCTTAACGTCCTCTTCGGTTGAGTCGGGGCGTAAGACCGAGTGATCTATCATGCCTGCCAGTTTCGTGCGAGATATCAAGTTCCTTGCGATTCCCTTGCACTCTTAATGGCATGGAGTGCTAGTTTAGTTGCTCTCCCTAGGAGTTCGCGCGCGCGTTCGAGGGTTCTCGCTTCAGCATTGCATCTGAGTAAGGGCTCAGTGCCAGAAGCTCTCACCAAGAACCACGATGAGTCGGGGTATTCCACTTTTAATCCGTCAATTGTTGACGTTCGCATCATCCCCTTGCGTTTCCAAGAGAGGTTGACAAAATCCATCGCTTTGCCTTTCAACTGATCTGGGCATTGCATTGCGGTCTTCATTTGGTGAAGCTTCGGGGGGAGGTTCCGAAGTTGCTCTAATGTCAGTCCATGAGTCTTCATGATTTGTAGGAGTTTGCCAGAGGTCACCGCTGCGTCGCCATAGAGTAATAGGTTCGGCCAAATATGCTTCCCAGACTCCTCGGTAGCGAAAATCACATTCTCAGTGGAACGTAACGCTTCAGCAATTGCCGGAGGTCCAACTCTAGTGACCTTGAGGCTCCCTCCATATTCCTGACATAGAAATTTCAAAATGCTCGATGTATTCACAGTGCTGACGACCACTCCGCCACGATTTTTCTGCAACTCATCCTTCGCGAATAGGGCGCCAGTTAGATCGGCCCATAAGACATGACCCCGTTCCGTCGCGAACAGGGCGCGATCACCATCGCTATCAGTTCCGACTCCTAAGTCGGCCTTAGTTTCTTTTACCGTCCTCGAGAGTTGGGTGAGAGTAGAAGGTTGCGGGTTTGGTGAGCGTGCGGGAAATCGCCCGTCAGGGCGCCCGTTAATCGTTACGACCTTGCACCCTATTCCATCTAATACGCGAGCCAGAGTCGCGCAAGTTGCGCCGTTACCTGGGTCCACGACAACCTTGTAGCCGCCAACATTTCCTAGCTGTTTCTCGATCAGTCGCACATAGTCGTCAAGAATGTCGAGCGAAGTAATAGAGCCGTTTGTGCGACCCGCCTTAGAACTCGAAGTTTCTGACCAGTATAATTTTTCGAATGTTCCTTCTTCATTAGGACCCATCTCACCTGTATCCGAGAGGAAGAACAAAACCCCACCAATCTCTGCTGGCGTATGGCTGCCAGTCACCACCACGCCGGCTGACGCTTTCGACTCCTTCAGCGCACATAGTAAGGCTGGAGTAGGGACGAGCCCGCAATCCACGACATTTACGCCCCCTCCCACTAGGCCAAGCATTAAGTCACTTTGGATCCTCTTAGAATGAAGCCTTACATCCCGGCCAACAAACACGGTCCCCCGATTGTCGAGAAATGCTGCAAATGCCCGCCCGAGCCTATTTACAAACTGAGGAGCCAGAACTGTGTCCGCTGGTCCTCTGATACCCGAAGTGCCGAAGAGCTTTCTTTGAGACATTTGATCGATTCTCCTCCTGGTTTCAGATATCACATCTTATGTATTCGGTTAGCGAGACGAGCTGGATTAGTAGGTGTGGGTGACCTAGAAATGTTCGATAAGTTCGAAGTGACTGAAATCGAGAGGGAAATCATCAACATTCGGCGGCATATCCATGCACACCCCGAGTTGTCCTACCGGGAATATGAAACGGCTAAGCTAGTTGCACAAAAACTCCGTGCGTCACACATTGCAGTGAAAACAGGGGTAGGCGGGACTGGGGTCGTTGGCCTTCTGAAGGGTGCGCATGAAGGTAATGTGGTCGCGCTTCGGGCCGACATGGACGCGCTACCGGTTAGTGAGAACGTGGATGTGCCATTCAAGTCGAAACGGGATGGGGTCATGCACGCTTGCGGCCACGACACGCATGTTGCCATGTTGCTTGGGGCCGCAATGCTGCTTTCAAAGCATCGAAATGACCTCCATGGACAGGTGAAGTTTCTCTTTCAACCTGCAGAGGAGGTAGGAGGGAGAGGCGGAGCTAAACCGATGATCGAAGATGGCGCGATGAAGAACCCGAATGTCGATTATGTTTTCGGGTTACACATAAGCGGTACCGAGCCTTCGAACGTATTCGCCTTGCGACCTGGTCCGATTATGGCTGCCCCGGACACTTTCAAAATCAGAATAATCGGGAAGGGCGGCCACGGTTCCTCACCCCACAATGCTGTTGACCCCATATTCGTGTCGGCGCAAGTAATTACGGCGCTGCAGGGAGTCACGAGTCGAATGATAGATCAACGTGAACCGTTCGTTATTTCAGTCTGCAACATACATGCTGGGACGAAGGACAACATAATTCCTGACGAAGCTTTGCTGGAAGGGACAATTCGCACGTTCAACGAGAAAACTAGGGTTCGAGCGAAAAAGTACCTCACCTCTGTCGCTAAATCGGTTAGCCGGGCCTTCAAAGCTAAGGCTGTGGTTTCGTTCAAGGAGGATGATTACCCGGTCACCGTCAATGATCCTTCAGTGACAAACAAAGTTATGCGACTACTGAAAACGATCAGAGGAACCAGGACTGTAGTATGTAAGCCTGTCATGGGCGCTGAAGATTTCTCAAGGTTCCTCCAGAAAGCCCCGGGAACATTTTACTTTCTAGGCACAATCAACGCGAAGAAAGGCTGCACGAACACAAACCACAGCTCGAAATTCAAGGTGGATGAGGATGTTCTGAAATACGGTTCCCTTTCACTGGCGAAACTCGCTTATGAGTTTGGCAAGCCATGAAGGAGAAAGGGCCGTTCCTTTTCGCCTCCCGACAGGCATAGTTTCATTAGTAATCCAGTTAGTCAATTTGACGTGATTTGATTTGGAGTACCGTGAGTTGGGACGCACGGGCATGCGCGTTTCGGTCGTGAGTTTTGGGGCTTGGCCAATCGGTAGCGACTGGGGGCATGTTGATGATAAGGAGTCGTACGCTGTTCTGAATCGCGCGGTCGATCTGGGGGTCAATTTTATCGACACGGCGGACGTTTATGGTGACGGCCGCAGCGAGAAACTAATTGGGCGCTTGTTGAAAGAGCGCAAGGAAGAAATCTTCGTGGCGACGAAGGCTGGACAACGCCTTGACCCACACGTTCCGGAAGGTTACAACCTCAAGAACCTCGAGGCGTTCGTTGACCGCAGCCTAAAGAATCTAGATGTGGAATCACTCGACCTGCTCCAACTGCACTGCCCACCCACTCCAGTTTACTCTCGGCCTGAAGTTTTCCAAGCCCTCGATCACCTGAAATCCAAAGGTAAGATTCGAAATTATGGGGTAAGTGTTGAGAAGGTAAGTGAGGGGTTGAAGTCAATCGAATATCCAGATGTCCAAAGTGTTCAAATCATATTCAACATGTTCCGCCTAAGGCCAATAGATGAGTTTTTTCCGAAAGCTAGGGAACGCAAAGTTGGAGTACTGGCACGTGTCCCGCTCGCAAGCGGCCTACTTACCGGAAAAATAACGACTCAGACCAAGTTCCCGAGCGACGACCACCGAAACTACAACTTACACGGTGAAGCTTTCGATAGAGGTGAAACCTTCTCGGGGGTAGACCTCGACAAGGGCCTAGGCGCGGTGGAAGAATTGAAACAGTTAGCTCCAACTGGTGCGAACCTTACACAGATGGCTCTAAGGTGGATCTTGATGTTCGACGCAGTCACGTGCGCAATCCCGGGAGCTAAACACGTCGAACAGGTCGAGGAGAATATCAGCGCTGCCTCGCTACCACCCTTAGACAGCAAAACCATGACAAACGTTCAGTCAGTTTACGAAAGATGGGTTAAACCGCAAATTCATGCCAATTACTAACAACAATTCAGCCATCGTTCATATCCCAAATACGCGATTTAGAGAATCGCGACCTTTCTCTGCGACTTCTGCCGCATTCTGGTCCCAGTAGGCCGGGCGATAGAAAAGACTTGCCAGCCGCCTTCAACTAGAGCTACGCGCGGGCCGACAAGCGCCTTTCGACCTTTTTTCTCTCCAAGTGCGCATATTCCGGCAGCGGCCCCCCAATTAGAGGGCTCGCGTACTCGAGGAATTGCTCACTAAGGAAATTGGATTCCTTGTTGATGAATTCGTCGGGCACCTTCTTAGTCCTGAGCGCGACCTTCTCCAGTTCAACGAGGCCAGTTTCACATTCGTAAGGAACGCTCGATTTTCTCACCAACGTCACCATCTTATCAGACTCACCGCCCACGACCCGCGAAATTGCAGCCTGCCCTACGAGGTAGGCCTCATCCAAATCAACCTGGGACGCGCAAATCATTGAAACTCTCTGAATTGTACCAGGCTTATCGCAACGCGCCTTGATTTTCAGCTTCTCAGAAACTAAGTTTGCCAGATAATCCCCTAAACCGCCTAATTGTGCGTGTCCAAATTTGTCTGTGTCTATTTGTCTCGTGGAGGCCCTCACGAACTCGCCTTGCTCATCTCTCAGCCCCTCACATACGCATACTACAACCCGTCCGAATCTATCGTAGAGGGATTTGACGTCTGCAAGAAACCTTGTAGCCACAAATGGACGTTCGGGTAGGTAGATTAGATGAGGAGCACTACCCTCACCTTCTTTTCCCAATGCCGTACTTGCCGTTATCCAGCCAGCCTCCCTACCCATCGTTTCGATGATTTTCACTGGGTCGGCTGTGTAGATTGCTTCCGTGTCCAAACCAGAATCCCGAACAGCAATTGCATTGAATCGAGCTACGCTCCCGTAGCCTGGACAGTGGTCGGTAACCATAAGGTCGTTGTCGACGGTCTTCGGGACGCCGATTACTCTTAAGTCATATTTTTTTTCAGAAGCGAGTTGGGCAACTCTGTGCGCAGTGTCCATGGAATCGTTCCCGCCTGCACAGATGAAGTAGGAAATGTTGTGGGCGACAAAGACTTGCAACAGTCTAGAGTAATCATCTTTGGTCAACTTGTACCTACAGGACCCTAGAGCAGCGGAGGGGGTCTTCCTCAGCATCGAAATCGTGGACGGATCTTCTTGGCGTAGGTCGACAAGGTCCTCGTTGAGGACGCCTAGAATTCCATTGACTGCTCCGTATATGGAGCCAACTCTGCGTTGTTGTTTTGCTTCGACGATGATCCCGCATACGCTGCTGTTTATGGCGGCGGTCGGGCCGCCTGACTGGGCTATGAGTAGGTTCTCGGTCAAGTTTTCACGCAATTACCGAGGTGAGTTTCTCCATGTTCCGGCCACGAACCGATTTGATATGGTCGAGGGCTTGGTCAACGGTGAAGTTTTGGTGCACTATTTTGCTCACGGCATCAGCAACAGCGGACGGGTCTTCCTGCTCAGGGTACAGCACATTTCGTCCCACGAGTGCCCCTCTAACGTTTTGTCCCGCGGCGATACCGTCAGAGAATTCCTTGAAAACTCCCGACAGGTTTCCCAACGATTCTCCCCCCAGCATCAGGATTGGGCAACTGGTTGACTTTGCCACGCGATCAAACCCTTGACAATATGGAATCTTCAGCCAAATTCCTCGGGAGGAATCTCCAAGTGCTGTCGCCACACCTATCGTCTTGATCAGCTCATCAGCATTCTTCAGTGCCTTGTATCCTTCAGGGGTTGTTTCTACGCTGAATGCTTCAAGAAAGACTGCAATCGAGTGCCTGTTCAGTTGATTGATGGCCTCGGAGCATAATACTATGGTGTCAAGGGATCTCGTGTCTTTCAAATCCAACCTGAACATCATCTTTGCGCCGTCCAGCCGAAGTCGATCAATAGAGTCGGCTGTGAAAGAGGTAAAACGGTCATCCATTTCGAATTCTGCGCCACTTAAGCCTCCACGGTTCATGCACCCTACCAGAACTTTACGGTCCAGGAAGCTCTCACCACCATTTTCGATCATGAGCTGGTCAACGATTAGGAGGTCTTCGATTATGTCCGTGGTCCCCATGACGCCGTCGAATTCTGGGCTAGTTACGACTCTGAGAACTCGGGAAAGGTAGCTGTGACGGTTTCCCATGATTGTGGGGTCGTCTCCTGACTTAGTGACCCTGCGCGCAGGATGATCAGCAGCAAGGATGGCTAGCTTTCCATCAACCGTAAGCCTATCTCTCTTTTTTCTGCGTCCCGCCGCTTTTTCAATCATCTGAGGATCGCTCACTCTGACATCTGTTATCATGCTGAAAACTGAACCGGGAAAGAATGTGTCATACCCAAAAGCAGAGTTTGCCGAAAGAGCGGTCATAGGCTTGGTCCTCGGTTGTTAACGGAATAGAACTTCTACTTGCAAGGGTATTTGAGAATTCACTTTCACTAGCGGAGAGCCCGCTGAATCGCCCACGCGAGTCGCATAAATATCCAATCAATGAGAGAGTGAGAGACAATCATACGACGGTGAGAGTAAGTGAAAGAATCCTGTGACCCCCGAAGTCTTGAAAAACCGTCGTTAAGCTATGCTATTTCGGAATCATCTGATCTTTCTAACAGTATCCTGAGATTTCTTCCAGTCTAGCCTCTTGCTTCTGTTTGTCGAACGCGGGAACGTAACCGCCCCACCATTCCTCCCAAGGCGGAACATTCACTTGTTCCAGTTCATCCGTATGTTCCATTACTTTCTCGACAGTTTCCACAAGAACACAGAGGAACAATTCTTGGAAGAAACCATACGCAAATACCAGAAGGTGATAACGCATTTTCACATCGCTGACAGCGACCGCTGGCCACCCGGGCACGGACACCTCAAAGTCGAGAACCATCTTACACTGTTGGGAGAATTAGGCTATGACGGTTGGATCTCTGCCGAGACGCTGCCGAAGCCGGACAACGAGGAAGCCCTAATCCAAACGGCACGTTTCCTCAAGAGACATAATTTCCTTCGGGGCTCGTAATATCGTAGATGCGTGAGTATGGCACCTGCTGTGTGTGCTACATCATGCAGCGGGACTACTGTAACCATCCCCCAGGCCCATGTCCCAGTCACGTATTCACAGAATCTGATTCACAGTCATCCTTGAGGGAACTGGGGCGATTTATTGAGCTGATTTTGTGTTTGCGTGCAATCTTGGAAAAGAAGAGAGGTTTAGGTTGGTCTAATTAGCTAGTATTTGCCAACTCTCCAGCCTCCACGTGCAAACAATTTTTGCTGCTAAACGACTCCGTTTCGTTGAATTTTGCGTTGATTGTTTGCACTCACTCTTGTTTAGAACCCCGCCAAGAATCATGTAGATGCTTATGATTACGGCGGGCGGACTTGGAAGATGGCGAAGACACCTTCCACTCCTGATGGCCATAGTTTTCTTCGCAACTGGCGATTACATGTCGCTAATTCGACTACTCCGATTCGTCTTCTAACCACTTCCAGAATTTTCCATAAACTCTTCGGATCACAAGCACCTATTACTATTTGATCTGAACCGGATTCGTCAGTACGCGTTTTGACGATAGTAGTTCTACTCGTCGTCGTTAGGTGAAGTTTGTACGTAATCCTAAATACTCGCGGCAACAGGGCGCGGAGTGGAGAAGTTTTCCTATGCCTTCTTCAAAGAAAGTCAGAAAGAAACCGATGAAACCCTCCGCGAACACGAGCAAGGTACCACGAATCACCTACGCCACGCTCAAGATCACACCTGAGGATGACAGGGCATACGATCATGCCGTTGAAAAAGTGCGTGCGGGGCTTGGCGGACATTTCGCAATGTACGTGAATGGCGAAAAATGGGTTGGAACTGGGGAAGAGATTCCGCACCAAAGCCCAATCAACACGAGCATCACGGTGAGCTATTTCCCAAAGGGAACACGCGACGACGCGAATGCGGCAGTAGATGCCGCACAGGAAGCCTACACAAAGTGGAGTGACACACCATACAAAGAACGTTTGAAACTTCTGCGTAAAGCCGCCGACACCATTGTCGAGAGACGTTACGAGCTATCGGCGTGGATGGCTTTTGAGGTCGGCAAGAACCGAGTCGAATCATTAGCGGAGGTGAATGAGGCCGCGGAACTCATACGGTATTATTGTGATCGGATGGAGTTGAATAGAGGATTCTTGAGACCACTCGAATCCCCCGGCCCTGGACAGGAGACGGTTAGCGTTCTTAGACCCTATGGGGTCTGGGCGGTTATCGCTCCATGGAACTTCCCCCTTGCATTGTCTACGGGCATGACTGCGGGAGCCATGGCGACGGGGAATACTGTGGTCTTCAAACCCTCGAGCGAATCCTCTGTACTCGGTTATGAGTTGACTCGAGCGTACGTTGACGCAGGAATCCCACGGGGCGTCTTCAACCTGGTCACCGGCCCAGGCGGAACGGTCGGAGCCGAGTTACAAGAAAACAGGGACGTGGACGGAATGATCTTCACCGGCTCTAAGGATGTTGGAATCGGCCTATACCATAACTTCTCGAAAGACTACCCCAAACCCGTCATAACTGAGATGGGCGGCAAGAACCCAGCAATAGTCACTAGCAAAGCCGACATCGACCAAGCCGCAGAGGGGATCGTTCGCGCCGCGTTCGGGTTTGGGGGCCAAAAATGCAGCGCATGTTCGCGCGTATATGTGGAGCAATCGGTCAAAGAGAAGTTCACGGCGGTATTGAAGGATTACACGAAGAAGCTTGTGAAATTAGGCGACCCGATTAAGAAGGAGACGTTCCTCGGCCCACTCATCAACAAAGGCGCGATGGAAACCTACCTGCAGGCGGCTGAAGAAGCAAGAAACGGGAAAGGAACATTTCTGTGTGGAGGCAACCAAGTAAAAAGCGATGGATTCGAGAATGGACATTTTGTCGAACCCGCGATCGTCGACAACCTTCCACTAACCCACAGACTCTTCAAAGATGAGTTATTCGTTCCATTCCTTGTCGTCGGGGCGGTTGGGTCTCTCGATGAGGCGTTGGAGTTGTCGAATAATTCAGAATACGGGTTATGTGCGGGCATATACAGCAAAGACAGAAACGAGATGAAGACTTTCTTCGACCATGTCGAGGCGGGGGTTACGTATGCGAATAGGCGGGCGGGAGCTACCACCGGAGCCTGGCCGGGCATCAATTCCTTCGGCGGCTGGAAGGGAAGTGGGTCGACAGGCAAAAGTGGGTTAGGTCCCTACTACGTGCAACAATTCATGCGCGAACAATCACGCTGGATCGTAAACAAGTAGGGGACCAATGTGGGACAGGAAACGGAGCAGGAAAAACGAATGTTTCTAGTCAACACGACGAACGTTCCAATAGAGGTTTTAGACAAGAAGGGTGCAGATAGAACCCAAGTCCAATACTTGGTTGACGACCGGCAGGGTTCCGACCGATTCGCTCTACGCCTCTACACTGTTCAGAAAGGCGGCCATACACCGCTCGACCAACACCCGTACGAACATCACGTATACGTCATGAGCGGTGAGGGGTTACTGAGACAATCAAAACAACCGAACGCACCCCATCGAACCCTCAAGGGAGGGGACACGCTCTTCATACCCTCAAACGCCATCCACCAATTCAGCAACGACAAGGACGAACCATTCACGTTCCTTTGCGTCAAAGGCAACCCCAAACTCTACGTTGGCCCGGAACAATCCGCTTCCGATGAGTCAGAGCGAAACTACTGCTAGCTCATCAAGCCGACATTCGTTTAGTCTGTCGGATACATCTTGCAGAACTAGTTTCCTCTCACGAGCATGCGATAAAGGACCTGGGTGAATTCCTCAAGCCGTTTGATGTCGATGTATTCGTCGGCTATGTGAGCCACCTCCCCTGGCCCAATAATCACCGTTTTGATCCCGGCTTCGTTGAAGTATGTTGAGTCCGTTCTGCCTGATTCAACTTTGAATTGTGGACAATACCCGAGCACCTGCCGTGTGGAGTCCGTTGCGAGCGTGACGGCTGGGTGGCCTCGTGGTATAAGGTATGATTTTTGGGCGTTCATGTATGAAACTCGGAATTCCACATCCTTCACCGTGTCCAAGGCGCCTTGCACCTGTTCCTTAACCGAGGCCCATTCCTCGTTTGGAAGCACGCGTCGTTCACAAGTTATCTCACACTCACCTGGAACAATGTTGATCGCTATACCGCCCCGTATCATGCTCACGTTGAGTTCAGTGTACGCCTCATGGCCGTCCAGTGTCATGCGTACGGGTGGAAGTTTTCGCAATGCTTCAACTACCTTAACCATATCATAGATCGCGTTCCTCCCCTTCCGTGGGTCAGATGAGTGCGCTTCCTTCCCAATCGTCGTGACCGTGAACCCGACCCTCCCACCGCATCCAAGTGAAACCATTAACCGACCCTTCTCGACGGTTCCCTCGACATTGATGCCGGATTGAGATTCGAGATGGTGGTGTTTTAGAAAGTAGGGTGTCCCAAGCCAGGTTTGACCTTCAAAGACCGTGTTGTTGTCCTCATAGTTCGAAAAAAGGACCTCAAGCTTCCGGAACCGACAGTCCTTCAACTTGGCTAAGATGTGAAGAATTGAGGCCGCGGAGCCCTTATCGTCCGACGACCCAAGCCCATACAACCTGTCCCCTTCCAATGACGCATTTAGCGGGTCCCTAGTCCATCTTGGCGTGGATGGGACTGTGTCGAAATGGCAGTTGATTAGGAACGCTCCCTCTCCACCTTGGTAGGTTTTTTCAGCGAAGACGCTGTTGAGTTTGTCAATCTCAACTCTGAACCCAAGCCTTTGCGTTTCAGCCACTAGAAATTCCGCGCACTCTCGCATCCCGTTTTTTTCGTATGTGGGGAATTCGACTAGCTTGCGCAGAATATCGATTGGGTTTGAGTGGTTAGGTGTTACTGACATTTTCTAATCGTTCCACTAATCGAAAATATTGGCCCGGGGTTATTTTTGCATTGCAAAATGACCTGTAAGTTTCGTGCCATTCCTAGTGGGCTTAGGTGAAATTAGAGAGAAGGCTTTCCCGCGAGGTATTCGAAGCCCAAAGTTGAGGGATGCTTTCTCGTGGCAAACAAGAAAACAGGCCAGACTTTGCCATCGAGATTTTAGGAATTTAATTCATCCTCGCCCAACGGGGAACACTTCTGGTAATAGGTATCTCCGCTGGGGTCGGGCAGCTTCTTCAGCAGACCGATATTGGAGAGCCTGTCGCATGCTGCTTGAACTTCATCTGGGTCGAGCTTGGAACTGAATTGTTTTTCGGCCTCTTCCTTAACTTCGAAGACCCCCTTCCTCTGCATGTCGGCCAGAACACGGTAGATCTTGCCGTCGAGTGTGTCTGCTGCTGGGGGGTTCGGAAGTTGGATAAGCTTCTGGTCACCCGTCTTCAACCGTTCCATTACCCTTGCCCAATCATTTAGATTCCTTCGTCTACTCCGCCCGCTTAAACGCTCAATGAACACTCTACCTTTCTCGCTCGCTCCTTCTCGCCACTTGACCTCAAGACTTGGCTTCGTCACGTGCCCCGCGTGGCCTTTCACAGAAGAGATAGATGATATCTCGATGGACACATTATTCCCCCCGGCGGGGATGGAGGGTAAGTCTTCCACATCCGAATATATCAGTCGCATCGTCCCGAGACCCCCTCTAAGGTTATCCTCCTGTTCGTTTGTACAAACGAATAACAATCGGCGATTCGTCAACAAGAGCGTGCCCTCCAATTCACCACCGAGTCGTCCCTCCAACTCCTTCGCTTTACCTGCATCCCGCATGACAACACCTTGCTCCTGCGCCAGCATGACTTCAGATCCGTCTTGCAAGAATGAAACCAAGTCAGGAACCAATTCTGGACATTAAAAGATAACCGTCCCAGCGAAACAATTTGTGCGCGTACCGGTCGATAATAGATTATGTTTCAACGACCCTAGTGTCAAGCGATCTGAATGTAGGGAGGTATCGACCACATCGGGATCCCAACGCACAGAGTTTTCTGGAACGGATATGGCGGGAACGGTTGGGTTTGCGGCCAGTTAGGGTAAACGAACCCGTACACTTGGACAGCTTGGTTTTGGTAGTTGGAAATTGTTGTCTGATTCAGGTTCCATACGACGTATGTTAGTCCCGTCGCAACGTAAAGATTCACGCAGGATGAGTCGCTAGTTAAATATCCCGTAACTGTGACTGGGGGGCCTTCGTTGCAGACGGTTGGGTTGAATGGGTAGCCGCAATACTGTTGGCTGAACCAAGTCGGGGGTGGCCCTGCTGCCAGCGTTGAAAATGAGGCTACCGTCACCGTGTAGACCTGAGTTGTTGTGGTGCTTGAAGTGAAACCGGCGCTAACGGTTGTAAACTGCATCTGAGTTACGTAATTTGTTACGTAATTCGTTTGAGTCTGGGTCATAGACCCACCTGGGCCGCGAACGGCTAGTCCGACTACTAAGATTCCCATTAAGGCGAGAGCGATAATCACGACGTAGAAAACTTCCTTCGACAATGTCAACGGCTGCCTCGATTGAGGTGGCGGCCGTGATTCAACCCCGGTTGTATCCGAGGTTCCACACTCGTGGCAGAATATCGCTTGGTCGCTTAGTTCAGTTCCACAATTTCGGCAATATTTCAATTACAATTCCCCTGCTCGAGCCGTCTGCTATTTCGGGTGGTGAGTTTGATGCGAACTACCTCGATTCCTGTTAGCTCAAATTACTCTAATAGGTTGAATTTTGAAGATGACCCTTTTCTCCGTAGGCGAGGAGCGTTGATATTTCTTGGCGCCGGTGTACTTGCTTGCAAGTTTGTCTATGTGCTCTTCCGCTCCTTCGAAACTTTGGGAGGCCACATGGCCCTGTATTACCACCCTGTCGTACATGTTATTCTGGTCGGCGATGGAAATGGAGACTCTTGGGTCCCTCGCAGTATTCTTTTGTTTGACTCGGTCCATCGCGGTGTTAACGAGAACTAAGTCTCCGTCATGGTCTATCCACACCGGAGTGACATGAGGTGTTCCGTCAGGTAGGAGGGTGGCAAGGAAGGCGAAATTCTTCGCCTCGATTAGTCTGACAGCTTTCTCGTTGAGTTTGGCGGGCATTGCGCCACCAAAATTTGTGGGCGTCGTTGGTCTACATCATGCCTGGTGGCATGCCGCCCATTCCGCCCATGCCGCCTGGCATGCCTCCCGGCATTCCGCCGGGTGGACCTTCTTTTCCTTTCGATGAGACTACATCGTCAATTCTGAGTAGCATGCTCGCCGCTTCCGTTGCCGATTTAATGACTTGCTGCTTTACTCTGAGGGGTTCGATAATATTATCCGCGAACATGTCGGCGATCTTGCCGGTCTTGACCTGAACGCCGTACCATTTGTTTCCGGGTTCCGCATGTTTAGACCTCAACGCAACCATGATGTCGATTGGGTCTAAACCGGCGTTTTCGGCTATGGTTAACGGTATAGTTTCTAGAGCCTCAGCGTACGCTTCAATCGCCAACTGCTCGCGGCCACCGACTTTCACCGCGTATTCGCGCAGTTGCTTTGCGGTCTCGGCTTCTGGCGCGCCTCCACCGGCGACGATCTTCTGATCTTCAACGGCGTTTCTGACGACGCAGAGTGCGTCGTGGAATGACCGTTCTGCTTCATCCACCACATGATCCGACCCACCGCGAATAACAACCGTGACAGCTCGCGGGTCTTTGCAGTCGCGAACGTAGACGAGCTTGTCATCCCCAATCTTCACTTCCTCCACGAGCTTCGCCTCTCCCAGAGAGTCCGCGCTGATATCCTTCGTACTCGCGAGGATCGCTCCCCCTGTGGCTTTCGCTAATTTCTCCATGTCGCTGCTGCTGGCGTTCTTGACGGCCATGATGTTTTTCTTTGATAGGAAGTGCAGTGCAAGGTCGTCGATTCCTTTCTCGCAGAAAATCACGTTGGCCCCACTCTTCACTACTTTGTCTGTCATCTCCCTAAGCATCGATTCCTCTTCGTCGAGGAAGAGTTTCATTTGGTCTGGAGAGTTTATGTTGATTTTCGCGTCGAATTCAGTTTTTTCGATTTCAAGTTTGGCGTTAAGAAGTGCGATTCTTGCGTTCTTGACCTGCTTCGGCATTTGAGGATGAGAAACCTCCTTGTCGACCACAATGCCCCTAACCAATTCGCTCTCATCCATGCTCTCTCCTTTCTTCTTGACAACCTTAATTCTGTCAATGTCGGCGGTGACTTTTCCTGCTCGCTCTTCAGAGATTTGGCTCACCGCCTGAGTTGCCAACGTGGCAAGATGGTCACTAGTGCCCACCGTAGCTTTTGTCGCCATCGAGGTTATGGCAATAAGTTTGAGCATCTTCATGTCACCAGGTTGAATGGGGACCGCGAGGCTTTCTAGAATTTCCAGTGCCTTCTCAGAAGCTTTCTTGTACCCTTCGACTATGACGGTGGGGTGAACTTCTTGGTCGAGGAGTTTCTCAGCCTTGGACAATAATTCGCCGGTAAGCACAACAGCTGTAGTTGTGCCATCTCCAACCTCGTTGTCTTGGCTTTTCGCGACTTCAACCAACATCTTGGCTGCGGGGTGTTGAACGTCTAACTCCTTCATGATCGTAGCCCCGTCGTTGGTTATCACCACATCACCCATGCCGGATACGAGCATCTTGTCCATTCCTTCAGGGCCGAGTGTGGTGCGGATGGTTTCCGTTACAACCTTCGCGGCCAGAATGTTGTTACGTTGTGCGTCTCGACCGCGGGTTCTTGTAGAACCTTCCTTCAGAATAAGGATAGGAATATTGCCTTCAGACATTTCGGTAATCTCACGCGATTGCATGCGAACCGCAATAGATAAGTGCTTTTCTCGCGCGGAAACAGGTCGACCCTCTCAGATGTCCGCCCCGCCGGAAAGACTTAATCATTCTGTTATCCGTAATCGCCTCGGGTTACGCACTCGTAACAGTTAGCAGAACCTTCCAGATCCGACCCTCCGATTTCGTTACAATGCCTGCAGAAAACGTCTCCAAGACTGGAGAAGTGGTAGTCCTTAGCTCGGTGGCCCCAATTATGCAGGGAAGTGTCGCAATGGGAGTCAAAGGTTACCTACTGACTCCGTCCGGCCAGCCGGTAGCGGGCGCGAGCGTGTACGTGCAATATTATTTGCAGGGTGCATATAGAACCCAGGTCGGAACCACCGACCAGAACGGGTACTTTGAGATACACTTCCCAATGAATTGGACAGGATGGCTGCCGCTGACGATGATCTACTTCGGCGACGCTCAACACCAAGGACTACGACAGACCGTCAGCCTAGCGGGAGAAAATCTCTAGCTAGTCCCTAACTGAAGTGGTTGTACGAATTGCCTGCACAGCAGGCCTCTTTCCGAACGCTCTCAAAACTCAACAAGGAGGTGGTTAACTGCGAGCTATGCCCAAGACTTACTCGCTACCGCGGCTTGATTGCTAGAGAGAAACGAAGACAATACATGGATTGGACTTACTGGGGTAAACCATTATCCGGGTTTGGGGATTCAAAGGGAAGGCTTCTGATTCTCGGCCTTGCCCCCGCTGCACACGGCGGCAATAGAACTGGCCGAATGTTTACAGGAGATGGTTCGGCACAATTCCTCATGGCAGAGCTATACGATTTCGGCTTCGCCAGCCAGCCTACATCGGTCAGCGTGAAAGATGGTCTGGAGTTAAGAGACGCTTACATGACCGCGATCGTGAGGTGCCCGCCCCCAAAGAATAAGCCGAGCTTGAAGGAGATTCAAACTTGCAAACGGTACTGGACGGAGGAACTCCGCTTTCTGCCAAACATACGGGTCGTTCTTGCTCTTGGGAGAGTTGCATTCGAGACCTATGTTAAGTTTCTGAGGGATTCTGGCGTTAATACTAAAGGCTTCAAGTTCTACCATGGCGCGCTCTACAAGCCTCCGTATCCTCACGCAGCGTTAGTCGCCTCCTATCACCCAAGTCGGCAGAATACGCAAACCGGCAGATTGACTAAACCGATGTTCGACGCAGTTCTCAGGAAGATTCAGCAGCTGATTGAATCATAAAATTCGGATCGGCTTATTGAGATGCCTTTGTAGTCGCTTCTTTCAGTTCCTGAGCTAGACTCTTCAGCTTCGACGCTGCCCGAGTCATATTTCGAGCATTCGCTCCAATCAACTTCACAAACGCGCTTCCCACAATCACTCCATCCGCTCCGGCGTCAACCAACGTTTTGACATGGCCGGCCTTCGAGATTCCAAAGCCAACAGCAATGGGAACCGAACCTGCGACCATGGAGCTGTACCTCCTGACTAAATCGACCGCATCATCGGAGATATTGGCTCTGACACCAGTTACGCCGTAAAGAGAAATTAGGTAAAGGTAACCTGAAGTCTGATCAAGAATCTTCTTGAGCCTAGGCGGATCGGTCGAAGGTGACGCGAGAAAAATAGTATCAACACCGGCTGCGGCACACTCCTTCTTGTAATCAGCTGACTCCTCCACGGGAAGGTCAGGCACTATGATCCCAGAGACTCCCGCATCCTTTGACTGAGCGAGAAATTTCTCTACTCCAACCCTGAAGATTGGGTTGAAGTACGTCATCAGGACTATGGGAGTACCGTTGTATTGTTCCCTTATCGTTTTAGCGACATCGAGCGCATCCAAGGGCTTGACGCCACGCCTAAGCGAACGTGTAACCGCCCCTTGTATCGTCGGCCCATCAGCAATTGGATCCGAGAATGGAATCCCGAGTTCAATTATGTCCGCGCCACCTTCGATTAGAGCTGCTGCGAGGTTTGGCGTATATTTTAGCTGTGGATCTCCGACTGTTAGATAAGCGATTAAGGCGGCCTCTTGTCTTTCCTTCAATTCAAGGAATGTTTCTGAGATGTCAGTCATGCCTTCACACCTAACTTCTCGGCGACAACATTAACATCCTTGTCCCCGCGCCCAGAGAGGTTAATCACCACAATCTGGTCATGAGCCATCCTCGATGCTAAACCGACTGCATAGTGAATCGCGTGGGCCGGTTCCAGGGCAGGAATGATGCCCTCCACCTTGCTCAACTCCATGAACGCCTCCAATGCCTGCTCATCAGTTACCGAAGTGTACGTGGCTCTCCCAGTGGCTTTCAAGTAGGCATGCTCCGGACCTACGCCTGGATAATCTAGACCAGCCGAGATGCTGTGGGTCGGCTGAATCTGTCCGTCAGCGTCCTGAAGAACATAAGTCAACATCCCATGGAAGACCCCCTCTTCACCCGCGCATAGAGTCGCAGCATGTTTCCCGGTTTCGAGTCCCAATCCACCCGCCTCAACCCCAAATAATCCGACCTCTTCGTCATCGATGAAAGGGTAGAAAGCACCCATCGAATTACTCCCTCCTCCAACACAGGCTACTACTGCGTCAGGCAGACGCCCCTCAAGACGGAGAATTTGCTCTTTGATCTCCCGCCCAATAATACTCTGGAAATCTCTCACTATCATTGGATATGGGTGTGGACCTACCACGGAACCAAGGAGATAGTATGTGCTCTCAACGTTTGCGACCCAGTCTCGGAAAGATTCATTGATCGCATCCTTGAGGGTCTTCGAACCCGACCGAACTGAGTGTACCTTCGTACCCAGCAGGTTCATTCGAAAAACATTCAGCTTCTGCCGTTCCACATCCTCTGAACCCATGTAAACTTCGCACTTCAAACCGAGCGCAGCGCAGGCAATCGCGCTTGCGACCCCATGTTGCCCGGCTCCAGTTTCGGCGATGATTCTTTCCTTGCCCATATTCTTGGCGAGGAGGGCTTGGCCTATGGTGTTGTTGATTTTGTGAGCTCCGCCATGAGCTAAGTCTTCGCGTTTGATGTAGATTTTTGCCCCGTTCGCCTTTCGAGTTAAGTTGGCCGCGTAATAAAGCGGTGTAGGACGGCCAACGAACTCTCTCAGATAAAATCCGAGTTGAGTTCTGAAATCTGGGTCGTCCTTTAGTCGTAAGTATTCTCGCTCTAAATCGAGGAGCGCACTCATCAATGTCTCTGGTACGTATCGGCCACCATACTTACCGAATTTTCCGCCGATGGGCTGCGAATATTGCTCGTTCAAGCTGATGCCTCCTTTGCTTTCATGATGAATTCCCTGATCTTGCTGTGATCCTTTATCCCAACCGTCTTTTCAACACCGCTCGAAACATCTACCGCGAAAGGTCTCACAGTTTCGATTGCGGTTTTGACATTGTTCGGAGTTAACCCTCCTGCTAAGATCAATGGGTGGGGGTAGATTCCTTTCCTAATTCGGGCCGTTAGCCCCCAGTCGTGAGTTATACCGGTGCCTCCCATTCCTGTGGAGCTTGGTGAGTCCGCAAGGACCGCGTCCGCGTATCTCGAGGTACTCTTGGCTTGTTTCAGCGTTAATTTGTCCCGTACCTCAGTCGCTAAGATGAGGCGAATAGCTGGTTGTTTTTTCCTCAGTATATGAACGAGTTGTGGTGTGTGATAGTGAAGCTGTAGAGCGTCGGGTTTCAGTCTTGAACATACCACAATAATTCTTTTCGGGTCGTGAGTAGAAGTGACCGCCACTTTCGTCGAGAACATTCGGACTGCCTTCATCAATTTTTGCGCTTTGGTTAACGGCAGGTTTCGCGGTGATGAAGGACTTTCGACCACAAAGCCCACTGCGTCTGCACCCTCATTCAAGGCGGCGCTCACATCACTTAGCCGCATCATTCCGCAAATCTTAACCCGCATTTTCTCTCCCCTAAGCGAGTACGAACTCTCTTACTTTGCGTTCCAAATCCTCGGACAGCATTATCGACGATCCTATCAGAAAACCATCGACTCTCGCTGTCTTCACCTTGCGTAAGTCCTCGGCTGATTCGAAGCCGCTTTCGCTTATCAGAACCTTATCAGTATCCCGGTCTGCCTCAGCCATTAGTCGCGCTGTTGTTGTAAGGTCGGTTTCAAGGGTCGAGAGGTTTCTATTGTTTAAGCCTACTATGTCGGCTTCACTGTTCAGTGCCCGCCTTAATTCGTCTCCATTGTGCACTTCCAGGAGCACTTCAAGCTGTGAATCGTGTGCGCAGCGAATCATTCTGCTTAACGAAGCGATCGGGTAGTTGAAGAATGCCGATTCGATGAGCAAGATACTATCTGCGCCCGCTTTGCTCCCAGCCTCAATCTGCCTCTCGTGAATGATCATGTCCTTCATCAGCAGGGGCAGCTGTACATTTTCTCGGACTTGTCGAAGGTTTTCCAAGCTGCCTCCGAAATTGTCGGTTTCCGTCAATACCGAAAGGGCTACCGAGCCACCAGCCTCCATTTGTTTAGCGGCTCTAACGGGATCAATTTCGGGGCGCAACGGTCCGCGCGCTGGAGAAATTGGTTTGATCTCGGCTATGATCGCGTTCCTCTGAGCGGAAGTAATGGCGCGTTTGAGGCTGACCTGTCGATGAGAGATCTCTTCATAGATGTCGTAGTAGCCGTCTTG
>JBEKPE010000028.1:0-17007 GCA_049521055.1 Bathyarchaeia archaeon | reverse complement strand
GCTGTATGTCACTCGGCTCTTCTAGCCCAACACTCTCCAAGTGAGCGCGAATTGGCCTATGCAGTTGCGCGAACGCGTTCTCCATCAACCAATTCACCCCTACACCATGCAGGCTTCAAGCCTGCCACGCTTACCGTCCGTCGAAAAAATGTCTATCCTCAGCGCAGTAATCAATTGCTTATGCGGAAGGCTTCTCGTAGGCTAGGTATACGAAGATTACAATTACCGCTACGAACGCTAGGAAGGTTATCCCGATCTGGATAAGCCCCCAAGTCTCATCAGTTGTCAAGATTCCGACGCACGCCTGTGGTTAGAGATGGAATTCCCATTTAAAAACTACTCACTCCGATTTGCGATCCGCATCTCTTGCACGCCATCGATCTGTGACGCTTGAATATTGTGAGTCTTTCTTTTGGATCTTCTCGAACTTACCTAGGGCCGCTGCGATGCGCTGTGCGATTATATGATAACATAGGCCCCGTTTCTTATCCATTACTCGGAAGTAATAGTCGTCGCAATAGCAGAAGGGTATGTCAGGCATGACCTGATACTTGCTTTTCCTGCCCTGGACAACCCACACGGTTCTTCCGCTTGGAGTAAACTCGTATCGTCCCACTCTCTTTGAATTCGCTAATTCCCAGCCGTTGGTGAATCGCTCACCAAAGAGTTTCTTCAAAGCCTCATTAAGTCGGGAAGAAAGTTCCTTACCTAATTCAAGCTCTCTGTAAGCCTCCTCCATCAGGTCCTTCTCTTGCTGGAAAGTGGTTGACATTGTCATTCTGACAGCAATGAAACACAGTCGGCGGCTTGCATTTTAGCGTCATGTTCCTCCGAGCCGGATCTATTTATTGACCGAGTATTCATAGATCATTTACTTGACCCGAAGGTAGTCGGGAAACGTTTTTAAGTTGTCACGCGTCGGTCTACGCACTCGCGCTAGAAACTTCTCCTGCGCGTCGCCGTGTGCTCCGGAATTCTTTCGGAGGGAAAACAAACTCATGTACCACGAACAGAAAAACAATATGCCGAAATACGTACTGACTGGAACCACCACGATGGGCCTTGTCTGTCGTGATGGAATAGTGTTAGGAACTGACACTCGCGCCACGCTCGGAACTTTCGTTGCTCACAAGAGAGCTAAGAAGGTCTACCAAATCGACGACCATGTAGCCATGACGATAGCGGGCGGCGTTGCGGATGCCCAAAGCGTTGTCGAGACGCTACGCGCAAATGCGAAACTCTACAAGTACGAAAAAGGGTTGCCTATGCCCATCCCTGCCATTGCGCGCCTAGCAGCCAACTTACTTTTTTCTGCTCGATACTATCCCTTCATACTTCAATCCATTATTGGCGGAATGGATGACTCAGGGGCGCGCATCTTCACTCTTGACCCACTCGGAAGCGTTACCGAAGAAAAATATGTCTCGACAGGCTCAGGATCACCCATCGCTTACGGTGTACTCGAACCGGGTTACAAGGAGGGCATGTCCATCGATGAGGCCATACCCCTCGTGGTTCTCGCAGTAAATTCCGCGATGAAGCGTGACTCCGCGAGTGGCGACAGCTTTGATGTTGCGGTCATATCGAAAGAAGGTTACAGAGAGCTAAGCGAGGACGAGAAGAAGAAAGTGCTCGCTAAACCGAATTGAATGCAGCTAATCAGAATTCTAAGTAACTAGTCTTCAAGGTGGCTTCGGCAGTGGCTAGAATAGTAGACGATACTCAGGCAAGGATACGCGAAGCCATAGTCACTCATATGCCGAAAGAGGCCGAGATTACAAGAATAGAATTCGAAGGGCCGCGTCTCGCAATCTACGTCAAAAATGTTGGACTCCTCCTTGAACAGAGCCACATCGTGACCGAAATCGTCAACCTACTCCACAAGCGGGTTGTGGTACGCTCTGACCCGTCGATTCGACTAAAAGAGAAGGAAGCTGAACACCTGATAAAGGGGATCATCCCCCCTGACGCCGATATTACCGAGATATACTTCGACCCGAGTCTTGGCGAGGTGGTTATAGAAGCCAAGAAGCCTGGGCTAGCTATAGGAAAGGATGGGTCCACACTCTCGGAAATCATCAAGACCACGAGTTGGCGGCCGAGAGTTCTCCGTGCCCCACCGCTTCCATCAAAAATCATAGCGAGCAGCAGACACATCCTGCACGCGGAAAGCGAAGAGAGAAGCAGGATCTTTCGCGATGTTGGAGAACGTATCTTCCGCCCCAGGTTATCCAAGACATCATCCGTCTTCTTCACTCCACTCGGAGGATTCCACGAAGTCGGCAGATCAGCAATGCTCATAGAGACTGAAGAAAGCTGTGTCTTAATGGATTGTGGCATCAGCGCTGGCGCAGACCTCCCACAATACGCTTATCCGCGATTAGATTCCGACGACTTCGACATCGAGAAATTAGATGCCGTCATCATCTCACACGCACATCTCGACCATTGCGGCTTTCTTCCCTTCCTCTACAAGTACGGGTACGATGGACCCGTTTACTGTTCGGAGCCGACGTCGGTGTTGATGACTTTACTACAATTGGATTACTTGGACATTTTTGGTAAGGAAGGGGGCCATCCGCCATATGACCAGAAGGACGTGCGGGAAGTTGTCTTGCACACCATACCGGTTAAGTACGGCGTCGTAACGGATGTGGCTCCAGACATCAAACTTACCCTTCACAATGCAGGCCACATAATCGGAAGCTCCATAGTCCACCTCCACATCGGCGAAGGGTTGCACAATGTCGTCTACACGGGCGATTTCAAGTTCGGCAGGACCATGTTGCTAGAACCGGCCACTTGCTCCTTCCCTCGAGCTGAGACACTAATCATGGAGAGTACGTATGGTGGGCCTGATGATGTGATGTCGGACAGGGAGACGGTGGAAGGTCGACTTGCAAAGATTGTGAATGAGACCGCTGAGAAGGGCGGTAGGGTTCTAATTCCGACACTTGCTGTGGGGCGTGCTCAGGAGATAATGCTCGTTCTCAACGCATACATGAAGAGCAAGCAAATCAAAGAACTCCCGATATTCATAGAAGGCATGATTTCCGAAGCCACAGCCATTCACACAGCCTACCCAGAATACCTCTCCCGCGACCTCAGAGAACAGATATTATACAAGGACATTAACCCGTTCCAGTCAGACTACTTCACCAACGTGGACCACCCCTCTGAACGTGAGAAGATCGCAACGGGACCGCCATGCGTCATACTCGCTACTTCGGGGATGATGGAGGGTGGGCCTGCGATAGATTATTTCCGTTATATGGCTCCCGATGAGAAGAATACGTTAGTTTTCGTCAGCTACCAAGTTGAAGGAACATTGGGAAATAGGCTGAAGAATGGCGCGCGTGAAGTCTCCTTAATGGGGCGCAATGGCAAAGTTGAAGCTTTGAAGGTTAACCTACGCGTCGATGCTGTTGAAGGCTTCTCAGGTCATTCCGACAGAAACCAACTCTTCGCTTTTCTTAAGCGGGTGTCACCTAGGCCTTCGAGAGTAATAATGGGACATGGAGAAAGACGAAAGACCGATCTATTTGCGCACCAAGTTTCAAGAATTTTGAAGCTGAGGACGGTAGCGCCCGACCTGCAAGAGACGTTAAGGCTGAGATGAGGTAGGCGCGCAGACAGTGCGGAACAGGCGGACTATGTTTCCTCGTTAGCCGCTACGCCAGTCGCGGTGGCTTCCACAGGAGAATTCTCTCTTCGCCAAACCTTGACGGTAGGTGGCGTCATAACAATTCGTTCCTCGCCGAGTCTCGCGATATCTCCTTGAATGGATTTCACGAAGGCGACAAGTTCACTGATTGCAGACTTGGTTTCTTCAACGCTCCGCTTGGCTATTGGGGTGATTTTAACGATCAATATGTTTCCCTCAATTATCTCCGCCTTGATCCTCGGCACATCGTTTGGATCGCGAAGTGGGAACGCCTTGACATAGATCGGATGTTGAATTGAAGGGTTAACCAAGGGATACCTTTCGTCGCCCACATAATTAGAACCAATCAACTTGAGTCCACCGGTTTCGACGTGGGTTTCTCGCTGGATAGCAGTTTAAACGTTTGCGCCCAAAAGGGGGGATTCTAACACGCCCGTGTTAAGACACATGAGCACCGCCACAGAGAAGTGTGCGGAGGTTGTCACGCACGCGCCTAGAAATTTAGAACAATTTCAGAGAGGAATTAGGTCCATTTCTACTGGAAATCGATTCATCAGCTTGGTTTGTTGTAGGAGGTCCAAAGCTCGTCACCGACGAAGTGAACGTTCTTGATGACCTTACCTTTAGTCATTGACTTCATTTCCGTCGACTCCACCTCCGCTAGGCCTAAAGCGAGTGGCTTATCGTATTTTTCATCGAGGACTACCAGCAGATCACCCTTGGCAAAATTGCTTGGGATGTCACGGATTCCAGGACGCATAATGTCCGCGCCGTTCGCGACATGGGCCACCGCACCCATATCGACAACAACTCGCGGCA
The DNA here is from genome assembly GCA_049521055.1 of Bathyarchaeia archaeon. GTDB lineage: Archaea > Thermoproteota > Bathyarchaeia > 40CM-2-53-6 > 40CM-2-53-6 > FEN-987. The sequence goes on along the minus strand of JBEKPE010000028.1, from coordinate 12,524 downwards.
ACGACTGGACACATTTGTCGAACTTCAACGACGGTAGTAAGCCAATCTTTCTCCGCAAAATCAGGGGCAAATTATCGGCAAAATAGACCATCTCTTCACCGACGGCGAGCTCATCAAAGCTCTCCACCGATGCAAGCGATCCTTCAGTGCCAGGATAACGACCAATGAACTCTCTAAGAAGCCCCTTAACTTCTTTGTCTTTAAGACGGCGCATTGAAGGCAATGATTTTCAACTCTGATGCCGCTTTTCGAATAGACGAGAGATCATTCGAAAGCTCTTCTAGGCAAACTTCCTGCTAGATTACGTAGCCTAACCTTTAATTTGGAGCTTCCTCTTCTACGCAAACCTTACGTCCATAAATCAGGTCAGAAAGAACAATGTCTGCAGTCGCCGACAAGATCTTCCAAGAGAGCCTCAGCAAAATCGTTCTCGTGGAACTGAAAGGAAGCCGCACTCTACGCGGGAAACTCTACAGCTACGACCAGCACATGAATTTGGTCCTCGAGGACGCCGAAGACGTGTCGAACCCAGAGAATACTCGGAACATTGGCACGATTATTGTTAGGGGCGACAATGTAGTTCTCGTCTCACCACCTCCGAAGAGGTAGTTTGGTTACTTAGCAGATTACGGAGCCCTGGTAGGTTTTGACGAAAGGAACGGCCTCATTTGGAAGACGAGGGCGTTCGAAGACCCATATCCGATGCAGACGATGCGGACGGCACTCATATCATGTAAGGTGGAAACGTTGCTCGGCCTGCGGCTTTGGAGCATCTAAGAGACTGCGAAGCTACTCCTGGCAGACGCACACTCTCAACAGAGAGCGAAGAATAAGGTAGCCTCAAGGACCCATTGATTTCGTCGCCGCAGTGCAAACCTTAATCTGTTTTGCACCGTTCTGCTCCGAACGGTTGAGGAGCGTCAGTTAAGCTCGACTCGAACCAGGCCTCGAATATTAAATGATTAAGCGGTCGGGGCCGGTTGAACGGGCGCTACTGCTGGTGGTGCGGCGGAAGGAGTTGTCGGAGGTTTCTTGAACGTCTCAAGAAACGTAACTGTTTCTACCTTCGGAAGGTACTTTTCAACATCGGCGGCCAGTGTACGCTTAGCAACTTGCAAACCTTCTAAGAAGAACGCATCTTCTGGAATCTCGACCTGGAGTTTGCCGTTCTCGATCTTAATCGAGAATTTTTGTTGGTCCACAGATTCGATGCGTTTGTGAACTAGGTTGAGTACTTTCTCATCCTCTGCTTCAATGATCTTTTCCAGAGTTATATCGTATATCAGCGTCTTACCCGCAAATGGATGGTTGTAATCCACCTGAACTCGGCCAGCGCCCACGGAGCGAACCTGGGCTGTCTTGCCGTCCATGTTCACTTGCAAACCCGGTACTGGAGTCACGCCTTCAGCAGCGAATTTTCGAAGCGGAACAAGTCGAACCTTCTTCGGATCACGAACTCCATATCCCTTGTCTGGAGGGAGTTCTATTGTGGTTGCCTTGCCGATTTCAAGATTCGTCAGCGCCTCGTCTAGTCCCTTCGGCACCCATCCTTCTCCAACTATAATGAAGAACGGTTCATAATGTTCTTCGCCGCGATAGAGCTTCTTTTCTTTCGCTACGCTCTCCAGCGTGGTTCCAACGGTCTCTCCAGTCTCTTTCACCTTGAGTGTATAGTTGGCGAGGATGAAATCTCCACTCTTAACTGGCAATCAAGTGCACCTTGAACTTTGAAGGGGATGCTAAGATTTGGCCGCTCTACATTAATCTTTCAGCCGATGATGACAATCAGGATGAAAGCGCCCACGATCACGGCATATACGAACGCGAGGGTTAGTTTTCTCGTCGAATCTGTGGCTTTCTGTGCGGCATCTAGATGAACGAGCTCTCAATGGATCAGAAGGCTTGCGGTTAAAATCGTGAGTACGAATAAGGTGATGAAAACGTATTTCGTGTTCTTGGTTACGGAAAAGTAAACCACTGATGCCACCACCCGCATGTACGGCGTAATCATCAACAGAATTATCCCTAAGCCCAGGATTTCAAAGGGAGTCCAAACTCCGACTAACGTTCCATGAATTATGTTTCCCGCGTAACCAAAGAACCCTGTTCCGCCTAAAGCTGAGTTTGGCTGGAGGTTGATTGTCAGGGTTCCGTTAACTGAATAGTATCTTATGATTCCAATTATTTCTAGGGCGAGGCTTGCTAATACTCCGATAATCAAAATGTAACTTATGACCAAATCAAGGTCTTCCTCGTCGAATTTTCTCTTCATGATGAGGTCAATCCCTTGTAGAGCATTTGAATGATTAACGAGGTGACGATTATGAGGAACAGGTAGCGTACAATGCGATTTGGCAACCGGTTCAATATTCTTCCACCCGAAAGTGCACCAACAGTCGCTCCCACCGCCATAGGTGCGGCCAAGGTGACGAAGAACAAGCCTGAGGCGAAGTAGACACTCGCCCCAGCTAGGGCGGTTATTCCAATTATGAAGTTGCTTGTGGCGCTCGAAACCTTTGCTGGCATCTTCAAGATCAGTTCGTGGATTGAAACCTTGAAAGCGCCTGCGCCAATACCGAGCATGCCAGCAGCCAACCCTGCGACCATCATACCTGGGCCGCCCAAGAGCGCATTTTTCATCTTATAATTCACCTTCCTCCCCGCCGCTTGATCATAATAGCTTCCACTCAATTCCAACCACTTCGAGAACCTATCCTGCTTGGCTCGCTTCGGAAACTCCTGCCTGAGACGGCCTGAGAGTCCGTAGAAGGACGTGAGGAGGAAGGCTGCGAAGAAGAAGTATAGAAATCGGGGGGCGATGTAGGATGTTATCGTAGCGCCGATGATCGCGCCGACTATAGTGAACATCTCAAGGTAAAATGCAGCCTTTACATGCGTTATGCGCTCCCTAACGTACGAGGCCGCGGACCCACTTGAAGTGGCAATAATCGTGACCATGCTGGCAGCTATAGCGTATTTGACAGGGACACCAAAACCAACCAGCACTGGGATCATGATACTTCCTCCGCCCAGGCCGGTAAGAGCCCCAAGGAACCCGGCAATTATGGAAATCACCAGGACGGTAAGCATGTCAATCAATGCAATTCACAAGCGATGATTTTCCTTCAGCGGTTAACAGCTTAGCTCTCTTGTATGCATCCTGGTTTCCATGAAGATCCGTCAACGCGAGAATGTTTAGTTTCATTGGGGGATGGGAGTAACGAATGGTTCAGTCTTACTTGGCTTTTTGCAAGAATCAACTCTATCTTTGAACCTGCCGTTCTTGAGTTTTCGACTCCATTCTTTTATGTGCGGTGTAGAAGTGGTCAACATGCGGTGGATTGGGTGAAGCTCTTCACTGTTGGACCGGTGGCCTGCTATCCTGAAGTGCTTGAAGCGATGGGGCGACAGATGCTAAGTCATCGTAGTAAAGAGTACCTCGCCCTTCATTATGAGACAGTTCGACTTCTACAGGATTTCATTTCAACGAAGAACGAGATCTTCCTGTTCAGCAGCACCGGGACAGGTTTCATGGAGGCATCGGTGAGGAACTGTGTGAGAAAGAAGATGCTGTGCTGCATAAACGGAAGTTTCGGCGAGCGCTTCGCCGAAGTCGCAGAATCTAATGGAGTAGCGCTCGTGAAGCTAGCCCCACCCCTCGGCCAGCCCATCTCAGTAGAAGAGCTGGATGAGGTTTTGAGGAAGAATCCTGATGTGGAGGCTGTAGCCCTCACCCACAATGAAACAAGCGTCGGCCTAATCAACCCACTAAAAGAACTCGCCCCCACCGTCAAGAAACACGGAAAACTCCTGTTCGTAGACGCAGTCAGTTCAATGGGCGGCACCGACTTCAATGTGGACGAATTGGGAATTGATGTTTGCTTCTCAAGCTCACAGAAATGCTTCGGCGTCCCCCCAGGTTTGGGGATGGGCAGCGTAAGCGAACAAGCACTGAGCCTTTCCGCGACGGCTACGAACAAGGGATGGTATTTTGACTTCAAAGTTTGGGAGGAAGACCAGAAGAAAGGCCATGGGACACCGGTTACATCAGTGATCCCGCAGGTGGCAGGCCTCAATACGGCGTTGAAAATGATCCAAAAGAAGGGTGGAAAGAAATGGTACTTCGACCTCTACAGACAACGAAACCTAAAGATTAGACAGGGTATCGAGAAAATCGGCCTATCAACATTCCCGAAGAAGGGGTTTGAGAGTCCAACGGTGAATTGCATCAACGCACCCGCAAGCCTTGAAGGCGGAATCATCTACGAAAAGATGCGCCAAAATGGGTTCGAATTAGCTGAAGGTTATGGACCACTTAAGAAGAAAACCTTCAGAATCGGGAACATGGGTTACATGGAAATGGGCGACATTGATCTAATGCTGAAATCTCTCACCGATGTCGTATCGTCAAAATGACAGTCCCTCCACCTTGGATGCATCAAAATTAGTTTGCGCGGAACAATTCTGCCGTTAAAGGAATCATCATAGAGAGCATCAAGGATCGCGACTGCTGAATCGAGAACCAAACCGTGTCTAATGTGGAAAAATGAGAAGGACTTTTCTTCAAGGCCTCGCCTCTTGATAAACGCGCAATAAACAATGTCAATCAGGCTCGGCAAGATCATGGGGATACCCGTTCGTATCCACTACACTCTATGGGTCGTTTTCCTTCTCATAGCATGGTCCCTAGCATACGGCTACATGCCCCATCAATATCCTGGACTCAGCGAATTGACGTACTGGACCATCGGAATCGCGTCAGCCATCGTCTTGTTCGTTTCCGTTTTGATCCATGAGCTTTCACATTCGTATATCGCCAAGAAGAACGGGCTGCCCATCGCTAGAATAACGCTATTCTTCTTTGGAGGAGTTTCTGAGATGACGGAGGAACCCCAAGATCCTGGACTTGAGGTTCGCATGGCAGCTGCCGGGCCATTGATGAGTTTTCTCATCGCTGGCGTTCTCGGTGCGGTTTGGTATTTGGGCCAAATAGCTCATCTTCCCATTGTCATAACAGCCACAGTTGGATATGGCGCGCTGATCAACGCTGTGCTGGGCGCGTTCAACCTGTTACCTGCCTTCCCGCTTGATGGAGGACGCGTGTTCCGCGGGAGCCTATGGAAACACTCGAACAACCTGATTAGTGCAACACGGACCGCGACGCTGGTGAGCGAAGCCCTTTCACTGCTCATGATGCTTGGTGGTTTCGTGGCGATAATTGTTGGGGACTTCGTTGACGGAATCTGGATTGTAGTGTTAGGTTGGTTCATTAGGTCTGGGGCGGAGACTAGCCTTAGGCAGACGCTTGTCGGTGAAACGCTCACCGGAGTAACTGTAGGGAGCATAATGACGAAGAATGTCTTGGCGGTGCCGCCGAACATTACGGTTCAGCAAGTGGTTTCTGATTATTTCCTAATCCACCCCCACGGCGGCTACCCGGTCGTTAGCGATGGACGACTACTGGGGCTGATTACGTTGCAGTGCGTGCGCGCAGTTCCGAAAGATACAAGGGGCTCTGAGACCGTTGCCCAGGCGATGATACCCATCGAACGCACAGTCACCGCTCAGACTAATCTATCAGCTCTGGATGCGATACAGAAGATGGCAAGGGAAAAGGTTGGCAGGCTTCTGGTTACAGAGAACGGACAGTTACTAGGCATAGTAACCCGAGGAGACCTAATGAGAACCATTCAGACCCGGCAAGAACTCGAACTAAGATCAGAATGGACACCCCCAACTTCGGCGGCTGCACCGCAACATTACTGTATTCAGTGCGGCGCCCAACTCCCCATCGGAACGAGCATCTGCCCGCACTGCAACGCCACCCAACCCCAATGACGCTTCTCCGTCTCAGAGATTTCCCAGATACGCGTAAACTCTTTGAATCCCCATTTCTTTTAGCGTCGTAAAACGGCAGTAGCCATCTAGAACCTGCATATCCTCCCTTCTAACGATGATCGGCCAGATAACTCGTCCCCAAAGTTCTAAGCCCTTGCGAAGCTCCTGTCGCCTTTGGGCAAGTCGTTCGACGAAATTATAACCAGTTTTTGAATCTACGTAGTTCATCATTTGCTGGTCCAGGGAGACCTCGCTGGTTTTCAGTATCTCCAATCGCCAGTTACGTTTTGAGAGAGTAGCTAACCACGCTCCGCCGGCCGGATCATTTGGGGTGGAGTTGACGTCGTGTTCCCATTCCGTTCGAATTTCCGTGTTGACGTAGTCCCTTATTGCTTCAGGATCTTCGATGATCCAGTAGGATATGCCTTCGAGCCGACGAATTGGTGTGTTCATCCCAAACTCTACTTCATTGGAGACTAAGGTTCCAGTGGGTCGCGCGCCGTATTTTCTGCGTTCAATTGGAATCCAACATGTAACAGGCGAGATGAGTGTTCTTTGTCGGTAGTATGGCGTGGTTGGATAGGCCGCGGTATTCCATGCCTAAACCCTAAGACGTGAGGCTAGTGTGGTTTGCCGACCTTCTGAAGCCTCTCCCTGTGTCTCTCTTCGCCCTCGCTCCATCTCCTTTTCTCTTCCTCAGTTTCTGGTACCAGCGGGGGGAGAATCATTGGTTTGCCGTCATTCCCGAGACCGACGTAGGTTAGGAAACATGTGCCAGCGTGCCTCACCTCAGCAGTAATGGGATTTTCAGCTTCTACCCGAACTCCAAGCTCCATTGAGGTCTTGTGAACGTAATTGACTGAAGCTTCCAGACGAAGCATATCTCCAATGTAGGCGGGGGCTAGGAAGTCCATTCGATCTATCGAGGCGGTTACAAGGTTACAGCGAGCGTGTTTAATTGCGGCCAACCACGCGGTCTCCTCAATCAAACTTAGAATTCTTCCGCCAAACACGTTACCCATCGTGTTAGCATCCATGGGTAACATAATCCGCGTCACCGTAACATACGAATCACGTGGCGATTTTTCCTCTTGACTCATAGCAAACAACCTCAACGAACATTACGGCCGGTTGAGCTGTAAGCCTTTGCGTCACAGAGCAATCGCACATTACGGCCCTGACTGCCTTGGGCATTGCCTTGAATTCTCTTTAAAGATACAGAGATGAGAAGATTGAAAGGGCTGGGACGAACCGAATTAGATAGGTAAGGTCAGTTCCTCTATGGCTCAAGAGAATTCTAATGGTTCACAAACGGAACTGACGAAGGTTAGATGTCGTTCACGCCGTCAAATTACGACCCTGACTTCTCTGGCCCATTACTTCTGCGTCTTGATTCTGATTGCGATCTTGATGAACCAATCTCTTGTTGTTCCCGCTCTTTCAACTCAATCATCTGAATCTGAGACACGTTATGCGAAGCTCGGATTGGAGGCTGCAGACTGGATCGCGTCGTTTCAAGTTACACCTCTCAACGATTCTTGGGGAATACCGTACAAAGACGAAAGCGCCTGGGGGTTGGATCCGTACTTCTTTGAGAATGGAACCATAACTGCTGGAGTCGGGAACATCGCAGGCGGAGAACGACAAAAGTTGGCGTACCTAATCGGAGGGCATGACGCAGGCGAGGGAGCCAACGCAGCGCTCGATGCCTATCTAGAAACAGGGAATCCGAAGTATTTGGAAATCTTCAACGTTTACTACGGTTATTTTCTAGGCTCCCAAATACCCGGAACTAGAACCACAACCCCAGCTCACGCCCTACTCGGCACTGGAAAGAACATCACAGTGGATAATTCTGGATTCTGGGCTGAGCAGGCGAGCGTCTCCGCAGGGGCTAATGGTAATTACGGAAGTGAAACCGATGAGACAAACCTGCAAGCAATCTATCCCGCGGCTGAACACGGAAACCCGATCGCCATAACGCTGATTGCATATTACCGTTTCACACACGACCAAGCCGCGCTCGCTATGCTCAACCGTTACGGGAGTTGGCTGGTAGGAACACAGATTCACAACGGAGAGTACGCTGGCGCTTTTCCTGTTACTCAATATTACTGGGCGTTAGGTTGGAAACCGAGAATGTACGAAACCACTGAGTCAGCGTGGGTTCTCGCAGAACTGTATCTGCTAACTGGAAACCAGACCTTTCTCAACTCAGCTGAGGCTGCTGGTCAGTATATGTTGTCAAGACAATTCATCGGCCCCGAGTGGGAAAATACACCAGTTTATGGCGCTCTACCCTACGAATGGAATGAGACACATTACACAAACTCTGTTTCCACGAACCATGCCGGCTTCACGATACTAGCCTGGACCCAGCTCTACCGCATTACTGGAGAATCAAGGTATTTGGAAGCGGCAGAGAAATACGCTGATTGGCTTCTGAGTTTTCAGGTCACGGACACTCACGCAGTTTGGGGCAATCACACATTCGCAAACGATAGTATGGCCGTGGGCGGCTTCTATTACGGGTACCAAACAGCGAATCGTCAGTTCGGCTGGCGAGTCGCCGAATCATTATGGAGTGCGGGATACGCGGTTCCGGCACTGCTTATGCTCTCAAGAATCACATCCAACAATAGGTATGGAGGGTCAGCTTTACTCGCGGCTGACTGGCTGGACCGAATGAGATACTCCGACAGCACCCTCATTCCGCTTCAAGCCTTAGCGATCATCAAGTATCCGCTCTCAAGCTGGTGGGGCCTCTACCCGCAATACTACCAACCCGATATGGGCGAGGTGGAGAAAGCCGGGATAGTATCCTTCGTCAACCAAGGTAAACTGAACCAGTCTTCAATTCGAGATCAGCAACCCACATGGTTCGAAAAAACATTCAATGTAGACTTCAACATGATTGATTATGAAATGGCGAGTCGCGGCCCGACGGCCATGAAGATGGTGTGGAGTTGGTGGCCGAACATCGGCTTCGAGCCAAGGTACGGTGGCGACATAGCTTTCGGAGCCTTTGCCATAGATAGCTACCTAACATTCAATGTCACCTCGTATGAGGCAGCGCAGATTCTTGAGCAAATCGGCCAGATAACTGGAAACGACACAACCTCTCTCCCTCAGAACATCACAGCCTCGTATAACGAAGCTGCCAAACTCCTGGCCGCCGCCCAAAGGAACTTCAATCTAGGCTGGTACACAGTAGCGAACGGGCAGATCAACGACGCACTAACTTATGCTAACTCAGCACTTAGCGAACTTCAACCACTCATACATCTCAGACAGAACAACACCACCCTTCTGGCCCTCCTTGCAGTCGCTGTGCTCGTTATTCTGATATCAAATCTGTATTGGCACAGGCGTTTAACAAGAATGACCAAGCACAGACGAATCCACCCCAAACAAAGACGTAAGTGAAAAATCAGCCCGAAGAACGCTGGCCAAAGTCTTTTCAACCCGAATCGACACTAAACAATTAGGATTTGTCTATGGCTAAAATTTCTAGACGACAATTCGTTTCTACTTCAGCTTTTGCGGCTGGCGGCTTTGTTCTAGGATATGCAACCAATAACCTGGTCCAATCACAAATCCTTCCCCCTGCCGGACCTGTACCCACCACGCCTGACGACGCATTGAACAATCTGCTGGCGGGAAACGCGCGTTACGTGCAGGGTGCGCCAATTCACCCGAATCAATCGGCCGAACGGCAGGCAGAAGTTGCTCAGGGCCAACACCCTTGGGCGGCGATTCTAGGGTGCATGGACTCTCGAGTACCCCCCGAGATTGTATTCGATCAGGGATTAGGAGACCTTTTCGTTGCGCGCACGGCAGGCCAAGTGATTGACAACGTAGTCTTAGGCAGCCTCGAGTACGCGGTCGAAGACGACGTGAAGCTAGTAATGGTGCTGGGCCATCAAAGCTGCGGGGCCGTGAAGGCAACTATCCAGGTCCTCCAGACAAACGGCCACGCAGACGGGCAGATTGAGACGTTAGTTGAAGCCATCAAACCGGCAGTTATAGCAGCGCAGTCGCAGCCGGGTGACCTGCTTGATAATTCGGTGCGGGCAAACGTCATGTTGGAAGTTGAATACCTCAAATCATCTAGTCAAATAATCTCCCACGCTCTAGACGGCGGCGCAATCAAATTGGTTGGGGCGCGATACGATTTGCAAAGCGGCGCGGTAAGCATCTTATCTTAACCGCTAACGCACATCAAGTTAGGAACCTCAAGAAAAATCAAAAAGAGACAATCGAGGGAGCCGACCTCGACTCATGGCAGCCTTATGCCACCATTTCCTCTTGTCTAATGTTCTTGTCGTGCTCAGTACCTAATTTCATCTTAACCTTGCGTTTCTTCGCCATCTCAATTCACCTCCATCAAACCCTAACGAAAGTACATGTAGCCTATGCGAGTACTTAACATGGCTTGGAGAAAAAGTCCACAATGGAGAAGATTCCGCATTTCCACTTAGTCGAGCAACTCCACTTCCATTCAGGCATGGAGGCTAGGCCGAGTTTCTGGTCATGTAGCGATCCGCAATTACTCGGGCTTTTTCATATGCACCAATCCAATCGCTTGGGCCATTGGCGCAGCCCATTCCGATGAGCTTTCCCTTCAAATCATTGCTCGAAATCGGATTTGTCTCAAATGCAAGAACCGCATAGCAACGGTTGGGCCGCGCTGTGAATATGTCAATCATAACATACTTGCTCGTGGCTCGTTTTTTCCAAAGGAAAGGTTTGCCATTAATCCCCCTGTCTACAACTCGCCATGCCCTTCTCAAAATCTAGTCACAGCTTATCAGTTGAATCAAGTATAGTGCCTCCTCGTATTGAACATGGAAACTAGCCATCTATGTACCCGGTTCGACCTAGTTGATTTGAGCCTCGCTCGAAGTGGGCTGAAGCTTCACTATCCTCACGCTGATGATCTCTGTTTTTCGGCTGGAGATACTCTGGATCACTTGGTTCGTCGGATATGTGTCAATTTGAATATGTGCCACCGCTGCGTTCGCCCCCTCGAACATTACATTGTGAACCTCGTGCACGCTGATTCTTGATTCTCTAAGATCCATTAGAATCCTGGTAAGCACGCCAATTCTGTCATAATGGCGAATTACTAGCTCGTAAAGTGCTGAAGTCTCCTGTGCGAAGTTCACGCAGTTCTCCACATCACCAGTCATTAGATAGTGTTCGATTAACCGAACTGTTTCGTCCGCCGTTGCTCTTTGTGCTTGCATAGTTGAGGCCCCAACGTGATGAGTCCCCACCCAGTTTGGTACGCCGGCCAACACGTCAACAAAACTTCCCTGCCCTTCCTTAGGTTCTGTCTCGTAGACATCAAGCCCGGCTCGGATTCGACCGTTTTTGAGAGCCTCAGCCAATCCGACGTTATCAATGACGGCGCCGCGAGCTGTGTTGAGAATTATAGTTCCTTGTTTCATTCGCGCGATTCGTTTGGCTGAGATTAGATGTTTCGTTTCGGGGGTGAGGGCGACGTGTAAGGAGATGATGTCACATTTTTCTATGAGCTCATCGACTGAGGATGCACGGGAGATGCCGAGTTCAGCTGCTTTTTGATCAGTGAGGCTTCGGGACCACGCGACCACGTGCATGCCGAACGACTTGGCGCGTTTAATTACTTCCCGTCCGATGGAACCTACCCCCACGACACCGAAGGCTTTTCCCTTGAGACCGTCCGCATGTTGGAAAACCGATTTGTTCCACTTCCGTTCCTGTAATGCCGCGTTCTGCTCCGGGATTCTTCGATCAACTGCAAGCAATAGGCCAAGGGTGAGTTCAGCCACGGCAGCCGCGTTCTTGTCAGGACAATTGGTCACGTAAATTCCCTTCGCCGACGCTGCAGCCATATCGATATTTTCTGTCCCCGCTCCAGCCCTCACAATAAGTTCCAGATCTTCCCCCGCCTCAATCGCTTGCGCCCGAACCCTCGTCCCTCTTACAACCAGAATTCTGGCCCCTTTTATTCGATCTACCAACGAGTCTTCCGTCAAGTCAGGGTCGTATTCAACCTCACCCACAATCTTGCGCAAACTTTCAACATGTGATGGTGGGAGAGTATCGGCGATTAAGAGCTTCAAACCGAAGCCTCAGAAAGGTTTCCGTGTCCTAGTTACTTAGTCCTTGCGACTGGCCTAGGGGACATTGCCTCTTCGTGTCATTCGGTCGGGGGCCTCCAAAAATCAAGTAGATACTCAAACGTTGTTCCCATGGTTATGTAGTTTGATGGCCAGCCGAATATTCCGACTTTGTTCACTATGTTCGTTCGGTCCCATATGATCGTATTACGTAACTCGTAGCCTGCTTCGACAAGGGATTGATGGATGTTAATGTGGATTGGGATTCTTTTTCCGTACCTCTCGCTTTTCCACCACATATCTGGAACGTTGATTACAGCGTGACCGCGCGACTTTAGCAGAGGAAGAAGCTTCGCATAGACCTCCTTCACCTCTTCCGAATAGCGTTCGACTTCAAGCGTTCCTAGGTCTTTTGGATCTTGACTGTACTGTTCAACCTTTAGGAACTGCTTGTTTCGTCTGAGGTCGCCGCGTCTACTTTTGTTGAGTCGGGCTCGGTTTAGCAGGTTTGCGTAGGGCGGCGAGGTGAAGATCAGGCTGAGAGACTCGGGTTCCAAATATTCCGAAATGCGTCTAGCG
>JBEKPE010000027.1:0-17383 GCA_049521055.1 Bathyarchaeia archaeon | reverse complement strand
CGGTTGGCTGAAACTATTCTCAAGTCAGAATCCAACACCACCATCGGGTCTCGTACGGTGGATACGATGTTCTCGGCATATTGACGCGCCACGTCAACAGCTTCACTCATTCGTTTGCGTTCAGTGATGTCTCTGGCTGCGGCGAACACGCCTTGAACTTTTCCCGCCTCGTCTCTGTATACAGTTGCATTGTATTGTACGTCGGTGCTTTTCCCTGATTTGTCACGAATTGCCAAGGAATAGTCTTTCACGAATCCTTTTGCGAAGGCTTCTTCGTAGCCTCGCGTTGCCTTTTCTGCATCTGTGAAATAGCCAGAGAAGCCGCTGCCTATTAGTTCGTCACGGGAAACTCCTGTGAGCAGTTCAGTAGCCTTGTTGACATCAGTTATCTTTCCTTCGTGACTGATGGCAACTAATGGGTCAAGGCTCGCTTCGATTAAACCTCTTGCGTATAGTGAAGCTACTCGAACTTTCTCCTCCGCCCGCCTCCGTTCGGTGATGTCTTCGATGGCTAGGAGTATGAATGGTTCTCGACCTAACTCCGCCTGGACTTTGCGTGCGTTGAGTAGCATTACCTTCTGCCCTATCGTGGGGAAGATGTGAATTAACTCAAAATCGGTAATGATGGACTTGGCTGGCAGAATCTCGGTTAACAACCTTCGCAATTCCGGATTGTCCCACTGCCTGTTACCTATCTCGTAAAGCGACTTCCCCTCCGTCTCCGCTGGGTTCACCTTGAAATTCTCGTAGAAGGAACGGTTGGCTGAAACTATTCTCAAGTCAGAATCCAGTACCACCATCGGATCACGCACGGTGGACACAATGTTCTCAGCATATTGACGCGCCAAGTCAATAGCTTCACTCATCCGCTTCCGTTCAGTAATGTCGCGGGCTACGCTAAGTACTGTCGGCTGGTTTTTGTACCGTATTAATCGGGAGCTTACTTCAGTCTGCCTGACTTTTCCATTTCGACTTACCTGAGCTGTTTCAAAGACCAAGTGTCCGTCCTGCTGAATTTTCTCCGTATGTTTCTCGAATAGCAAGGCGTATTCAGGGGTGTCTACTTCCTTCACGGTCATATGCAGTAACTCATCACGACTATAACCTAGAGTTTCACAGATCACTCTGTTAACTTCAAGAAAATGCCCCTGCAAATCACGAATAAAAATGCCGTCACCCACATCGTCAAACAGACTCCTGTAACGATTCTCAGACTCACGCAACATCTCCTCCGCCTGTTTGCGTTCGGTGATGTCCCGCACAATTCCAGTAAACATGTGTTTGCTGTCGGCGGTTTTGATTTCTCCTACTGCCAGGTCGATTGGGAAGGTGGTGCCGTCTTTTCGACGTGCAACGACTTCCCGGCCAATGCCGATTATCTTGGCTTTGCCGGTTCGCAGGTAGTTGCTTAGGTAGCCGTCGTGCTCGCTATGGTAGGGCTCAGGCATCAGGATCTTGACGTTCTGTCCGAAAATTTCCTCGAACTTGTAACCAAAAAGACGTTCAGCGGCTGGGTTGAAGGATCGAACAATCCCGCTTCCGTCAATCGTTATGACTCCATCAACGACCGTATCCAAAATGGAATGAATCTTAGCCTCGCTCTCCTGTAACGCTACACGTTCAGTGATGCTACGCGTTGTGGCAGAGCGAACTTTAGATGCTTTTCTCGGCGTCTTCGCTTTTGTCGCACCCTTCTTCACCAATCACGTTCAACTCCTACCGACGAACACAGGCGCGCGTTCAAAGTACGCGTTGCCCCCGTAGCCGCTCCCGTTTTCCTCATCGACCCACGATTCGTTAGGATTAACGCTCCTCGCTCCTATTTACGGAGGATTAGTAGTTGCGCGCCCACCAACAAACTCTTCGGTTTACCAAGCAAGTGCTGACCAGAAACTCCAATTCTTCCTCAACTGGAGGCAAGGTGGGTTCCGACACGTCATTTCTCATCAGGCGGGATCAATAGATTTCTATCCGTTATGGTTGGAACTGGTGATGAAGCGTCACGGACGTGTGACCTTCGAACCGATCGATATCAACGAACTAATATGACGGGTCCACATTAGTTTTAGCGACGGTTTTGATGGTAACCGAAAAGGAATCCGATAAGGAATCCGATGAGCTTTACAGACCATACGACACACTGAAGGCGATCGGGTTCTCGACGGATGATGCCAAATCGTTTCTCGGTGGCATTGAGAATGAGGCGGCCAGCCAAATTAAAGCCGAACCCAAAAGCGAACCCGACATAGTGGTCAAACACAGTACGCAACGGGCCGAGCGAAGACGTTACCGCGTTAAGGGTCTCCTACTGATCGTGTGGGGGTACGCTTTCGCCGTCTGGCTCTATGTCATAGCTATGCAACTTGTCTACCCAGGAGCACTCTACTGGGCGGTCGCGACTTGGTTGCCTATCCGGTTGGATTACTTTGGGGAATCAGCTTTCTTCTTCTCTTTCATTGTATCCATCGCAGTAATATGGACCCAGAAACTGAGTCCGAGAACTAACCGAGACCCAGCCAAACCAGAGACGGCCCCTTCAGCGTAGCTCTATTCCTTTTACTTCTCCGTTTCTCGGAAACAGCGACGAGCGCTGCGCCGAGACATGCGATCAGAACAACGTGACTTTCCTTATCCCTCACCGTAAGGCTTCGAAGACAGAACCGGCTGCTTGTGTGGTTGGAGTGGAACATTTTTCTAGAAGATTCGTCGATGATTTCCTTTGAAGTGTGGAGTGCGGCCGTTCGAGGTAGGGGGAGTGGCGAGGTTGGGCAAGCGACAGTACAGGAACAAGATTCAGATTACCGCGGACATATTGGAATTGGCGAAGCAGGGTTCCCGTAAGACACGGATCATGTACCTTGGAAACCTCAGCTTCGACCTTGTCCAAAAGTACCTGAAACAACTTGAGCAACTGGGATTGGTGGAGGTTAAAGGGGTGGGGAAGGGGGAGCGCATTTACAACATCACACCCCGAGGGACTGAGTTCCTGTCGGACTTCTATGAGCTGCAGAAACATTCGGAGATTGCGAGCAATAAGAGGAAAGTTTTGGAAGTCGCCCTCGGAACGGAAGGGTAAGCGGACAGGTTACGCGGTTTTTGTTCCATTGCCTCAACTATAGCAGATTGAATATTTTGTTGTTCTGAGCGGGCAGGTTACCGGCGGCCCGCCAGAGCGTGTAACCGCTAGGTTGTTGGGGGAAACGCCGGTGAGGTTCCAGGCGTTGATCGACATTTGTTGGTCTGTGTTTAACGCGATGACTGGGGAGGAGAGGGATGGTTCTGAGGCAAGGACGTGCAGTGCGAACAGGTCCATCATTGAGATGATTGGGGGATCACGAGCGTGACTCGTTGTCCCGATTGGGTTCATCACATCTAACCCATCCACCAAACTCCCCAAGCCTAACACGCGCCCCAACTCGTGGAGCGCTATACGGAACCCGTATTCAAGCGCGGTCGCATTACTCCCCTGACCAGCATTGAACACCCGTCCGTCTAGGAAGGTGTGGGCACCAATGATTGTTGATGACTGGTCCAGGATGTACTGCGTCCAGCCGACCGCGATGGAAACGTATTCGGGGGGAATTCCAAACGTGACGGTTGCATTACCGACCGGAGATTCAACGAAAGTGTAGATCCCTCCTTCAGGAAAATAATTCTGCTGGAACCATACCTGAGCCATATTCCAAACCTGCGACGCGTTTAGGACGAGGTCATGCGCCCAGGTTGGGGTCGGTGGGATCTGAAGCCCAATCTGCAACGAGGACCAGCGGCCAGCCACAGGCATGGAATAGGTTGTCGCGTAGGTTGGTCTTGCAAACATTATGAGGGAAAGCGCCAGCACGAGTCCGAGGATCCCGGCACGCGGGTTCATCCTCTCCGCCTCCTGAAAATCGCAATTAGGATTATCGCGAGACCAGCGATCGCGAGCCCGACGATTCCTAGACTGGGTAGGGTTGGAAGTTGTAGGTAGAGTGGGCTGGCAGATGTAATGGTAGTTGTGTAGATTGTTGTGCTCGTTGATGAGTAATCGTTGAAGTTGGTTTCTGTGCTGGTCGCGAAGGTTACCGTTCCGTTCTGCTTGACGGGGTGCGTACTTCCCCCGTCACTGAGCATAATGGTCGTGGTCGGGCCGGTGACGAGGAGGTAGAAGACGCCATCCTCCGGCGCAACCCAATGCATGGTATAATCGGTGAAGTTACTCTCAGTCAATATCGCCCCGCCGACGAGGCTGCAACCGTCGGCTGAGGTTTGGAAGGTGTATGTGGGGAGAAGGTAGAGGTTCGCCGGATTTGTCGAGGTCATCTTCAGGTTCAGAATTGAATCGGACGTGAGAGTGACGGGCAACGTGTATTGACTGCACTTTCCCTTAGGTGCAACGAAACCGATAACCTTTGGAGGGAGATCCATCGGTGCCTGAACAATCGTGGTTCCTTTCGTTGACCCGAAATAGGTGCGTAGAACGACGGAGGTAGCGGTCAGCGTTGTTTCTTCAGATGTTGTGTAGCCGGTTGAGTGGCTGGAGGTGAGGGTTGTGAGGGGGAGGGTTATGGTGAGTGGTGAGACGAGGATTAGGGCCACAAACAGGACGGTACGCTGACTCGTCATAAACGGAACAACAACGTACCAGTCTTAAAAGACTTCCCAACATAAAACAGCAACAAAACTAGGTGGAAGGAGACAGCCCATAGAAACTAGATGCAAAGAACGAAGCCCAACGGCAGCATTCCCTGCGCAGGGACCATGACACGCATGGGCCAAGCGGAACCTGGGGAAGATGGTCTAGCTGATCCTGACGAATTATACAAATGCGGCTAGGCGAGAATGGGACTTGGGAACGTAGATCAGGAACCCCATAAACCACCTTAGCGTGTCTGTGCCCGCACTGTGTCGAGTAATCCTTAATAATACACGTATTACAGTCTCAAACATGAAGCGGCGTTGAAGCTTAAAATTAACTGGGAACATAGGCGTGTGAAGCACGCAATAGAAAGGATGTGGCTGAGAGGCATCTCCGTGAGGGATATTGAGGAAGCTGTTCTGAAGGGAAAGAAGGTGCTGCAGAGGGAGACAGGCCTAACAGAGGCTTTCTTCAGGCGCTTTTCAGTAGTGTACGATGAGAATGTTTACCGGAAGATGAACCTACGGAAGATCTTCCCCGTAACGGTGAAAGTTCTTTGACCTCAGAGAACCTCTCCGGCGTTAAGTGCAAATGCGGCGGAAAGCTAAAGAGCAGTTTTACCGAGGTCGAATTTTTCGGAATTAATTTCGGGCTTAGGCAAGCAAACGTGTGCACCGAATGTGGCTCCGAGTACCTCCCCCAGGAGGTGATGGAGAAAATCGAGATGGAAGTGAAGAAGAGAAAGTTGTTTGGCCTGGAGCGAAGGGGGCGCGTGGCTAAATCAGGCAACTCCCTGGTTATTCGGATCCCTAAAGAAATAGCCGAAGCGCTCAAGATCAAACGTGACTTACCAATAGTCATCTATCCGACAGAACCAAGGAAGCTGATTATTGAAGTAGAAAGTTGAACCAACGAACGGATAGGACATGAAACGACCGCAGAATCCCAATGAAGACCTCATTAGGGAACTCATTCAAGAGGACCTGCCGCTTCTGAAAATGCTCGCCACAAACGGAAAGAGCAAGCCGAAAAATCTCCAAAGTAGTCCTCCCACCTAAGCCTAATCTTCGCTGGCGTTTTGTATCAACATCAGCCACTTGCTCAACCTGAACGTCCGGAAATACGCGGAAGATCAAGGAATGGTCCGCCTTCAGACAGGTGCTTCACTCTTCTGCACTTCCGTCGGAGGCTCCGCTGCATCTCAGATAGAGCTATTAGCTGAGCTTCCCACTAGTGGGATTGTGGGTAACTTGACGACCGTCGAACTCGACGAGAAAGGAAGGGCGCTCCTACCTGCCTCAATCCGGAAGAAGTTATGCGCGCGGCGCTTCGAACTGAACCTTCTGGAGGATAGAATAGAGTTGATTCCTCTGGGTAGCGTGAAGGCGTTGAAAGGGAAACACAAAGGACTCCTGAAGGAACCTTGGTGGAAACTGGAGGAGAAGGCGGACCGCTATGTCCGAGAAGGAAAGCGCTGAAACCATACCCAAGAGAGTGCTGACAGACGCCGATGTGTTCATCTCATACCTAACCTCCGACAAGCTGTCCGACCATGCAGAGCGACTTGTGAACAAAGCCGACGCGACACAAGTGAGACTCTACGCCGCGTCCGAAATGTATGACGACGTCATCACTGCTCTGCGTACGGAAAGCGTGAACTTAGAAACGGTAATCCAAGTTCTAATGGATATTCGTAAGATACCACATGAAACCCTGCCCACCACTCCTGAAATTGCGGAGCAAGCAATGTTGTTTTACTCACAATTCGGTGGCCCGAGGAGACTACATTACTTTGACGCATTTCACGTAGCAACCGCGAAGAATTTCGATCTCCCCCTAATCACGAGCGATAAATTCATCCTACAAAACTCTCGCAGCCTCGGAATAACAACCATCGACCTACGCACACTCAGCTGAACGAACAAACCAACCCCCCTGCGAAGTTATGGCGCGCCGTCCTCGATGCCCTGCCTCTTCCCGCTACCCAGTGAAGGGGACGGCATTGTCAAACAGCTTAGGGAGGCTTAGTTGATGGAGGGTTGAAGTTGCTTCACAAGGCTATTCATGTCATGGAGGGATACCCCCCTGGAGGGGGGGTCGCACACCCGACTCATCAGGACTTACTGATGATTTTCGATGCGCCGCTTATCTGAATTCTCTTTGCTCTTAGCTCTGCTAGATTTTCTGCGACGATTGTTCTTAATTCAAACGCGTCGATGATGGCGTTCACTAGCGTCCAGTCGACGTGACGGATGTGCTTGATGAATCGGTTTAGCCTTGTAGCGTTGAATAGGCTTACCCTTTCTGGTGGCCGGAATGCGAGCCTGGTTGCGATTACTGTCTCCGGCAAGGGAACCTGCAGCTCCAGTCCCCATTTGTTCTTCAACGTGAGGAAGGGGTTGAGCCGCTTCGATTGGTAGCCTAGAAAATTCTCGAAAAATTCTATGACGAATGGGTAGCCGCTCACGTGTTTGAGGTAGATGTGGCTGACTGGATATGCCCTTCCCGCGTATTCGCCGACTAGGTGGTCGTAAGTTGGTGTTTGAGTAGCAATCTGTTTAAGCTCGTCGCGTGTTTTTTCGATAGTATTCGGCCTTATGCCTGGAGCTATCAAATCGATGTCCTTGCTGGCGAGGGCTCTTTCCATGTAGGCACTCATAGCTTGAGATCCGAAAAGTATCATGTCGGTAACATGCGATTCCGTGAGTACCGGTGTAATTCTCCTGAGCACGTCGATCCAGATCTTAGCGGGTGCTCCGCGATTAGTCATCCTTACTTAACTCCGAGCTGCTTGCCTATGATGTCGACAATCTCATCTGGCGAAAGCGGGAATTTGCGTTCATTGTACGAGCCCGACATCAGTCGGCGGTTAGCAAGTTGTTTTCTTATCTCGTAGAGCGTGCGTACGTCTTCTACTATCGGCTTGGGCGAGTATAGGACATAAGTGATCTCTTCTAGCAACCCTTTAACTGTCTCTCTAACTTTTCTCTCCCTCGACCTCTTGATCAGGTAATCCCGATCGAATTTCTTGGTGGCCAACAACGCAGCACAAAAGGTGAGTGCCAGAGACAGCCGTTCAGTATTCCTGTTCTTAGCCAGCGCCTCCACTATGGTGTCTTCTAGTGAAGCGTACACAGCCCCGTGAACAATTCGGGCGCGCACCAATCCCTCAACGTCAGTCTTCAACATGATTGATGACTTGGAGGGTACAGTCCAGTTGAGACCATGATACAGCATGGCTCGCTCACCAGCCTCAACGAACGGCCCATCATTTCTTAGCGAGTAGACCTGCTTCGGCCGTACGTTGGATTGCTTGACACGTTCTTTCTTCAGAGTCAACATTTGTGAATTTAACATGGCGTCGAGGTAGACTCGCAACGATCTGTGATTGGAGAGGATACTCCTAGAACTGAGGTAACCTAGGATGGCGTTGAATGTGGGTTCGGTGCCTTCGTTTCTCAGCGCGTCAACAGACTTCAGCACGCTTTCCGCTACGACAGCACTTTTATTTCTCTTGTTCGCGGCTGGTTGCTTGCATATCATCACTAATATACCGAGTACAATTGTACATAGGAACCTAAGTATTAAGGCATGGCAATGTCAGTAGCTTAGGGAGGCTTCGCAGCTGCTGACTCACAAGCCCATCCATGTGGTTTGGGTGAGTTCCATACGGCTCGAGAGTGTCTGACACAGTGACTGACACCCGACTGTCGCCCTTGTTTCGGGGAAGCAGGAACCTCTGCCACTTGGTTATTCCATATGGCGGCTCAACTGGAACACAGTTGCGCCGAACCGGAACATAGTTCATCCCCTAACCTTCGCCTGCAAACATGCCGGATGAGGTGGGGAACGAGGGGCAACGTTTACGTGAAATATGCCCCCATGGCGCAACACACGTTCGCAGGCCAGAGAGTAGAAGAGGTCGTCGTCTCAGCCTAGGCTCCCTATCTTATTGGAAGTTTGGGGATTACGTAAATATATGGGGAACGAGCTCTCACATTGGGGAAATGCCGCTTGGCGGATGTTAAGAAGGTTGATTCGCAGGGTCGAATATCACTGCCGGCGCGGTGGAGGAGCAAAAGACTCCCTAACTCGGGTGAGGTCATTCTTATCGAGAAGGGAGACGTCTTGCTTGTGAAGCCAAGGGTGAAACCTGATCTAACGAGACACTTTGACTCAGTCGAAGTGGATGTTGATCTCAAGGATTTCGCAGAATTCTCGAGATTCAAGAAGGCCGTCTTAGGAAGACGCGGTAAATGAGATTCGTGGACGCTTCGGTCTTCCTGTACGCTTACCTCAAACCGCGAAAGGTGATTTCCGATGAGGTTGCTGAGATGAAGAAGAATGCGAAGGCCATTGTGCGAAGAATAAACGCGGGTGAAAAAGCCGCTACCAGCTTGGTACACCTCTCTGAGGTGGCAAATATCCTAGAAGCCTGTATGCCCATTCGGAATAGCCACCTAGTCATGAGAGATTTGATACATTCACCAATGATCTCCATCTTCGAGCCCGTAAGAGGGGATTACGTTGACGCGGTCGAAGTGGCAGAGGAAATGAGCGTCGGTCTAAACGATGGAGTTGCCTATGTTCTGATGAGGGAGAACGGCATTGAGGAGATATACAGTTTCGACAAGCACTTTGATCATGTCAAGGATGTAAGGAGGGTGCACGAGTAAGACTCTTCCACCTTCTTCCGCATCACCCGCTTCTTGGTGTACGCACACCCATCCATGAGGACGGCTGGCCGAAATTTGGCAATCAAAGAAGCCTGTATCAGCGATGCTTAGCTTGCGGAAGCTGATTTCTTCCGCGAAACGAGTGGACAAGAGAATACGTTTCTCAGCGATCAGTGGCGGAGGTGGTGGTTAGGGTTGTGGGTGCGGAGGTTGTGTAGGTGGTTGTGGGGTTGGAGGTGAGGGCTGTGAGGGTTATGGTGTGTGGGGTGAAGAGGATTAGGGCCACAAACAGGGCGGCACGCTGACCCATCATAAACGGAACATCCTTCCCAACATAGAACAGTTTTCAAAATAGTTGCAAGGAAACAGCCCATAGGTGCTCGATGCACAGAACGCGAAACCCAACGGCAGGCGTGCCATACGCTCAAACCAAAGCTAATGATTATATGCCTAGAAAGTAAGAAAGTAGTACTATGAAGAGTTATCAAGTAACACGAAAGATGCAGATAACAATCCCCAAGAAACTAGCAAAGAAGATGAGTATCGAACCGGGGGACGCGGTCGTGTTTGACGAAGTGGGCCGCGATATCCTTGTGAAGAAGGTTGGCAGGACGAGCAAAGATTACACGGAGCTGAAAAGATCGATCCAATTGTTTGCCCAGGACATTCCCAAAGTAAGAAAATACGTTAAATTCGCGGAAAGATCGATGGATGAAAATCTTTCTCGACACATCCGTTCTAAGTGACACATCATTCGCAAGCCTAGCAGAAACCCTAGCGGAGCAAGCGTTGGCAGGGGACACATTCCTAGTATCCTCCTTGACGCACTTTCAAATTCTCTGGGGCTACTCCATTGCTAAGCTCTCGTCCACAAGGTACGAGACGTTTCTAGAAAAGTTCGGAGTCGAGGTAGCCTCCCTTGTGGAAGAAGATGCAACCGTCGCCGCGCGGAAGAGACCATCCAGATCCAACATCGTAGATGCACTAATCGCCGCCACCGTCAGCCGCTACGAGGCTATTATATGGACTAAGGACTCGGACTTCTTGGAGTTTCTACCACCAAGCCTCGTCAAGATGATCTAACCTTCAGTCAGCCACTTCACAAGGCTGTTCACGTTACGGAGGGGCCTTGCACCCGTCGCCATTTTTCCGGGTCATCAGGGCTGTTCATGTGGGGGAGCATGTCATACGGGTGTCATACACCCCCTGTCGACTGTCTTACAGTTTCGAGGGTTCTTCGTAGCAGCTGCTTCACAGAACCATCCATCTGATTTGCAATGAGTTCCATCCTGGCCGGAGGGTGACTGCCACAGTGACCGCCACCCATGTTTTGCGCCCGCATGAGGCTGCTGGACTTCAGCACATTTCCAATGAGAAGCCAGTTCTTGAGCCGGAAGCATGGGTGATACCCGTGTATCATACGCCGTTTCTCTACGAACCACCCTGAAATGAGCTACGGCAATAGCCTCCTACTCCTCGTTTCCGCAGACATCCTTACGGTGTGTGCAGGCTACGGCTGGTTGCGAACTCACGGCCACCACGCTCCAAACCCATGAGGGCCCAGCTCTCATTTGGGTAAAGATAAGGAAGGGGAGCAGAGAGGACCTGCCCCGCCCCTCAATCAGCCCGATCGAAAGGAGGAACCTATTCCTGAACCAATTGACAAGAAGCTAGTCTCAAAACGAATTGATGCTTCGGAGGCGATTTCCTTTCGGGAAAGCGGGAGCCTCCTTTGGGCGCAGTAAATTCCCTGTCGGACGGATTTGGGTGGGACAATAGCGTCGGATATTGGCAGAGGAACAAATGGGCAACATTGATGCAGAGTGCGATCCTTAGTTGAAGAAGACGTTATGCAACGCGCACGCTGGACTTGATCAGCGCCCGCAGTTTTGGATTGTTTACCCCGGTGTAGATGATCTTCGAATCGTTGAATATGATCTTTCCCGAAGCCTCTAGGTAGTCAAGTATGTGCTTGAATGTTTGGTATTGGATACTACGAGGAAGGCTTTTCCACAGAACCATTCTTGACGGATAGTCCTCCGATTTCAGAATGGCCTGTTCTACCATCAGAATCGTATCAAGTCGGGGTTGGTGAATGACGGTCATTCCGGATCAGATTCACCACTAACCAACCGAATTATATAAGTTTGTATGATGGCTCAATCACCTGTATCCAAAGATTTTGTTATACTCGTCATGAGTCTTGAGGTCCAATATCATAGGACATACGCCTAGATCACCGTGCTCCGTAAGCGTATAGCAGGATCGATAACCCTCCGGGTGCTCATAACGATACAAGTTGTTAACTCAGTAGCGCTTAACGTAATGCCCAGGGATTTGCTTCTTTCTTATGCATTCTCCCGCAATCATGTTTTCTTTCAGAACAGACTTCATGCCTTCAATCCATTTGTTGAATTTGTGGCTCTGAGCCAATCCCTTTAGATAATCTTGAAGTTCTTCCGACAAAAACACCGCAGGAGAAGGCTTGCGAGTCATGCTAGTGAAGCCGCCCTGGACTCTGGAAGTGTGAAGGAGATTTTACGAGAAGGTTTTCACACGCGCGCTAAAATTGTGGCTGAAGATGCCCGCTGTATCCGACGTGAATAGCATAGAGAGATTATATTCGTGTATTGTTCGTGTATTGATTCATGGGCTTCAAGACTTTAACAATCAGCGACGAGGCTTACCGAAAACTGCAAAGGGTGAAGGAGAAGAGTGAGTCTTTCACGCAGGTGATATTGAGATTGAGCGAAGGCCGCGGTGACATATTACGGCACGCAGGCGGCTGGAAGGACATGACGGACAAGGAGGCAGAGGACTTAATGCGGGAGTTGAGGAAGATGTGGTCCAGTTGGAAGCCAGGTTCTGTTAACTTGTTGGCTCATGAAGCCTCGACTCGTTAACTCGCTTCCATCGACTTTCAGGATTACCTTTCTGGAGGGTTCCTGTACCATCGCTTCAACAATCTCTTTGATTCGGGTTGATGACTAAGGCTTTAGGACAGTTTGTCGCAAAAGTAGAGGGAGTCAGGTTGGGCATGCAGACCTACCATGTTGCGTTGGAAGAAGAAGATGGCTGGTACGTAGCCCAATGTGTTGAACTGCCAGGGGCAATCAGTCAGGGGCAAACGCGCGCAGAGGCCCTTGCCAATATCAAGGAAGCCATCGAGCTTCTACTTGAACATCGAACCAGCAAGTTCGCAGGCCAGAGAGTAGAAGAGGTTGTCGTCTCAGCCTAGGCTCCGTATCATCGAAGAAGCCGGGCTCACGAAAGAAGAGTTCCTAAAACTACTGGATTGATCCCACGTCTTACCCAATCCGTACGGAGTCGTTGAGCATCTGGCGGAACTCGTCAAGCATCTGTAGAATCTCGGACTGGGCGTGTAATGTTGTTGAACTAATTTGACCGATCGCATAGCTTAGCCTTCCTCCTCCTTCAGCGGAGGGTGTCAAACACCCCCCTGCAGAGAATGAACCGCACAGCTCTCCAACTTAGGATGCGTGGCTAACACCATTCAGAATTACCCCTCGTTGCCAGAAGGCTTGCAAATGATCGGTTTTCTTCCGTTGAAGGCTTGTGAGGAGTTTAGTTTGTTAAGTTTTGACTAGATATTTTTGTCATTTCAAAGCGAAAAAGATGTCTGGCCACGAGACAAAGACAGTTAATTCGACATGTTTTAGAATCACGGGAATCGTCACTGCAGTTAATGAAGTGAGGTTTCAGTATCCTTTATACGAAATTCTGCTATTGTTACCGTTGTAGAGTTGTAAATTATGATCGCGAAAGCCCCCTCGAAGTTAGCTCCAGCTTTCGCTAATGTTGATTCGCCCGACTCGGTTGGCGGTAGGCTTAGTGAAAGAATCGGCGTAGCAATCGTCGGAGCAGGCATGTCGGGAAGCAATCTTGTAGTTGAATACCTAGCCGCCCAACGGAGAGGGAAGGTCAAGTTACTCAAGATATGCGATAGCTCTATTGCGGCATTAGGAGCTTTGCTCATAACAAGGGAAACGTCTTCCGTTCTGGAGGAGATGCTGACACAAGACGTTCATGATATGCTGGAAGACCCTGGCGTCGATATTGTGCATATAGCTACACCGGCCCAAACGCACTACGAATTAGCGAAGATGACGTTAGAGGCGGGCAAGAATGTTCTCGTAGAGACGCCAATGACGCTAAGCTCACACGAATCCTATCACCTAGTGGACCTTGCAACAGAAAAGGGCCTACTAGTTGAAATTAGCCACCCAATTAGGTTCAACAGAGCGCTGCAGGTTGCAAGTGAAATGCTTAACGGAGGAGAGCTTGGAAAACTCTACCACGTCAAAGCCCGCTGGACAGACCAGAACTCCTCTATGGACGGAGATATAATATCCGACCTAGCACATGAACCCCTCGATGCTCTGAACCTACTTCTCGGCGAATGGCCCGAGGACGTAACCGGTATTGGAAGAACATACCGAAACCCTGGGACACACCACGACGTAGCCTACATTTTAGCTGAATATCGCGGCAACATAATTGCCCACATCGAACTCAGTTGGCTTCATACACAAAACGTTAAGGAAGTCACAATCGTAGGCTCCGCAGGAACTTTAACAATCGACTGCATCAGACAACTTCTAGTCCAACACTCCTTGGATTCGAGCTTTCAGATTCCAGTAACTCCCGGCAACGGGATGGTGTCTCAGATCGAGCACTTTGCGGACCGGGTCGCAAAGGGAGACCGTTCCATCGACCTTACGGGACCCCGAACCGTCGAAACTCTTGAAGCCGTCAACAGATCAGTTTCCGAAAAGAAGTTAACGGCAGTTGCAAATGTGAAGTATGAAGAAGAAGAAATGCTTCAGCTAATTCCCGATGCGAAGGCAAACGTCGACAAGAACTTAAGCGTCGATGACAAAGCGCAGTAGGTAGCATTTCTCAAAAGCAAAAACATCATTGTGGCGACCTTCAAGGACCCTATCGTCAGTTCTAGCATTCGGTTCTTTCGCTTAGTATCGCGACGACCCGGCCTCTTTTAGTCGTTTTGTGATTCTCGCTTCCGAACGTTTGATGAGGAGTGAGATCGATCCAACGGTGAGGGCTTCGCCGGCGCCGAGCATCAGGATCGCTGCCATCAGAGCCCAACCACTATAGAAGATCCCTCGCAGCAACCACATCCACCCCGCCCAAAGCAAAATTGCCACACCAGGTATAAACGCTAAGGCAGCAATAATCGAAAAAATGAAAACAGGATTATAAATCCTAGTCCAGACGAAGACCGAATAGATGATTTGACTACCATTCTTCCAAGTTGATAGCTTCGGTTCCCCTATCCTAGCGCGATATTCTATCGGTACCTCTGTAATCTCCCCATGCACTGCCATTTGAGCAATGATTTCCACGTCAACGTTAAAACCGCCGCTATGCAAGTCGAGTCCTTTTGCAGCCTCGGTTCTTAACAAATACATGCCGGAGCAAACGTCGGACAGCGCCGTGTCAAACATCGTATTGAAAAATTGCGAAATAATCCGGTTCCCTAATCTGTGAAGGGGACTAATGTTCTCTCTTCTACGTACCCCCACTATCTGGTCGTAGTTATGGGCGTGGTCGAGAAATTTTTCGATGTCGCCGGCGGCGTAAGTAAAATCGCCATCCATTACCAGCATGTAAGGTGTTGGGACGAGATCTATCGCAGTCTTGATCGCCCCCGTCTTGCCCGTGCCATGCTGCTGAACGACATTCACGCCTTTGCTTTCAGCTATCTGAACCGTATTGTCTTTCGAATATCCGTCAACGACTAACACGTGCCGATATCCGTTACTGAACAAATCATCCAACACCATCCCTATGGCCCCTTCCTCATTCAGAACGGGCACCACTATGGTAACGTCGTCTTTCCTAACTGGTCTTGACGAAAGTATTCTCGAGATTACACGGTCTTTTGGCGGACTGATTCTTGGAGTGTCCGTTTCAAGCAAATTTATTCACCTCAACCTTCACGATTCACGGGATAGGATACGCCCATGACGACTCAGTTCGTCCAACACCATCGGTTCACTCTCGGATGTACCTGCGCACATCGTTCGGCCTCAAGCAATATGCTCTAAGCAATCACTCATTCACACTATAATTAATTACTGAAAGACGTAAATCGCGAATATAGAGAGTGCGTTCAGAACGCCTAGAGATTGAAAGCTGTGTCTTCTAGTCGTAATGCCGAGAAGGAACCCGTAAAATTGCTCTCTTTACTCCCCTAATTGGGAGGCTCTGGAGCAGAGTTAATCCACTATTCTACGCTGCACAAGCTGGAATGTCGAGCGTCAGAGCGGTGACGAAACTTCCGGTGTACTCTGAGACGATTGCGATCTTGGACACTGCTGGCGCAGTGCTGACCGCTTTAGAGAGACTGCAGAAGGAGGCCTTCCTAGCGGAGGATCCATGTACTACGATACGCAGAGTGACCGAGTGAAGGATCTGATTGTCTCGAAAAGTTCGGGCAATTCCATAAAATTCTGAAAGACATATCCGCCCACTGAGCCGTCACTACTCAGACAAATCGTCCCACGCTACGGAAATTGGTCCATACGATTTTTTACACCAATTTACTTTAAATTAGATGTGAGCGTAGCATAATAGTCTCTCGACACTGCGCGGTGATAGGACTGAACAGAGCACTATGCATTGTAGCTCGAGACTACTGCTCAAAGCATTCACATAGTTGCCCGACCGAACGGATTGCACTCCCGAAGACACACTGCCGCCATTTGCGCAATATTCATGGCGATCGACCGCGCAGATGGATAAGTGCCGCTAACATTGAAGCATGTTTCGTGAAATGAGACAAACTCAGACTTAGATCAAAACCCTAAGTGGAAAGGCGATTGATTTGACAATTACAGTAGTCGTGGGAACGAGACCTGAAGTAATTAAAATGGCACCAGTTATTCAGGCTCTTGAAAAGCTTCGCGCGGATTTCAACTACGTTCTCACGGGGCAACATCACGACTACAATATGTTACGTCAGTTTGTCGAAGAATTGCGCCTACCTGCGCCTTTTGCGTCTTTCCAACTGTCCAGCTCTAGACCCGCGTCCGAGATCGGAGAGATAATGGCAAAGCTAGAACCCATTCTCGTAGACACGCACATTCTCTTGATCCAAGGCGATACTAACAGCATGTTAGCATCAGCACTGACAGCAATAAAGGCTGGATTGCCTGTTGCACACGTCGAAGCCGGTCTTCGAAGTTACGATTGGCGAATGCCTGAAGAGCACAATCGTCGAATGGTTGATCATGTCTCAGATGCACTCTTTGCTCCGACTGAGCGGGCAAGACAGAATCTGGTCGAGGAACATGCTTACGGGCGAGTTCTTGTCACCGGAAACACCGTTGTAGACGCGGTGCTTGAGTACATGCCGTACGCGCTGAAGAGTTCTTCAATAATGGATTCAATTCAATTTCAACAATTCTGCCTAGTAACCTTTCACAGAGCGGAGAACGTGGATTCACCTCAGACTCTTGCCGATCTCGTTGACGCTCTGCTCCAAATCGAATACCCCATCGTATTCCCCGTCCACCCACGGACGAATGCGCGACTCCACGAATTTGGGCTATACTCAAAGCTTTCTACATCTCGATTGATCCATCTGCTGCCACCAGTCGGCTATTTTGATACTCTTGTTCTTTTGAAGAATTGCGAATTTGTCATGACGGATTCAGGTGGCTTACAGGAAGAGGTCACGGTACCCACCATAAGGAAGCCAGTGATAGTTCTCAGACATACTACAGAGAGACCCGAAGCAGTAGAGAATAGATTTGCTTACTTGGTCGGAGTAGACAAGAACAAAATCGTGTATAGAGTCAAGCAGTTGATCAGCAAAGGCCCTGACCTTCCCGATCACTCGCCTTTTGGAGACGGACAATCGTCGGACAGGATAGGTCAATTCATTTTGGACGAGTTCCAGAGTACAGATTCCAAGAAATAATTGAGGCAGGAAAGCGACTTAGAGTGATCGCACAATCAGGGATATCCCTTGGTAACACAGCAGACATTCACAGACGACAGACGGTCGTCATGTTCCTTGCCAAGAACTTTCACAAGGATATTC
>JBEKPE010000026.1:0-17623 GCA_049521055.1 Bathyarchaeia archaeon | reverse complement strand
GCTCCAGAGATGCTTTTGCACGAGGAAGGCTTCTTTGAGTTGAACGCCGACCGTGAGGACGGGGTTGAGGAACGTCATGGGGTCCTGAAAGATTGCCGCTATACCCTCTGCGCGAACGTCGCGCATTTGTTCAGAGGTCATCTTGAGCAGATCCTGGCCCTTGAAGACAACTTGGCCTTCCAGTATGTGTGCGTTCTGCGGGAGGAGCCCGAGAATCGTGAGAGCTGTGACGGACTTTCCGCAGCCCGACTCCCCCACCAGCGCAAAGACTTCGTGCGGGTTTAGCCTTAGTTGCACGTGATCGAGTGCCTTCACATCACCACGGTATGTCTGGAAATTCACCGTAAGGTCTCGTGTTTCTAGTAGGATCTCGTCCTTGACCCCCATGCGCTCACCGCCCAAGTCCCGGGCCGAGAATAACCATAGGCATCTATTCCAAGTGGCAGAAAACTTCCAGCAAGACAGACAGTTCTGTAGCTGAATACGTAAGGGACATGGCCTACGACCCAAAGCTTGTTGCGAAGGCTACTATGTAGCAGACCTCCGTTATCACGGGGCCGGCTACCTAATATCTTCTTCCGTTTCCTCTGCCACAGTGCAGAGGTCAAAGACATTTCGGACAAGCTGGGCTAACTCCTTGAAAGAACGCCCAGACGATGAATCAGGAAAGAGAGCGACAGAAATTTCGTAGATGGTGCATGAGAAGGCTCTAGCAAGGCTGGCCGATAAGAAGAGTCTGAGAACACGCAAACACACTGAAAAGCACGATTCATGATTGGTGAACAGGGTTCCAAAGGAACGGATGGGCGGGGGTCCTCGATGTCTCCCAAAAACTCCAAAATTCACCGCCTACCCGAAGCAACAATCCAACAAGACTAGGCGGCAGTAGGGATAGTGTTGGCGTCCCAAATTGCATCTGTGAATTTCGTTTGTGCGTCCGCACGACACGTGTTGCGTTCCTTGGTGGCGGTTCAAAGCGGTGTGTTGCAATGAGCGATGATTGTGTGAAGTTTGGTAGTCATCGATTTTGCGATTTCGAGTGCTTCAGTCGCCTTCATGTTACTGTAGCTGGTTATGTACTCTTCAGCCATGCCAGGATTCTTCTGAAAGAGTTCTGACGCAGCTTTCTCAATTACCGGTTGCAACGCGTAGAGTTCCTCCTCCCACTCGCGCCAAACCGGTATCACTTTATCCTTCGTTGAAGTGTAGAACAAGTTCACTAGGTTGGAGATCTGGCGGAAAGTCCAGTAAGCCGACTCTTCGTCATATACTTGGGAGCCGGCAGTATATGCTTTGGGAGTCTTGGCTATCCCGGAATAGAACGGAACGTGAGCGCTTGTAGCTCCTTCCGCCAAGCCTGTCCAAATAAGCCCTCCAATTGGGTTGGGCATGCTGCTTCTTAGTTGAGCGCACCAAGTAGTCACCGCAGCCGTGGTGCCGATGATGCGTTCTCTCCCCCATACCGGTGCCATTTGATACTGTAATTTTTCATTCAACTTGAAGTCAAAACCCGCTGCGGATGATTTCATTGTGGGATCGTCACACAAATCCAACGTACCCCGTGGCATCGCAGGTGCGTATTCATCGCTGTTCATACCGTATGGGTCGAATTCTGTTCCTTGATAGTGATCACTGAAAATCTTGAGGAAATCTCTCGGGCCAAGTTTTGTATCCGGCTTCACGAACAGAGGATAGGTTTCAACTGACTCTCGGGGATCCAATTTGGTCGATGGCGATAAGAGGCTGATTCCGCGCCATATTCGCCGACTGTCATACGCTGGAATAGGAATACCTTGCAGAACCTTCTCGTTCTGCGCACTGTAAGTTTTCATCACATTGAGCGGTTCTCTGCTGCCAGGTTCACGTAGACGGTTATCCACCGCGAAAGTCAATAAATCCTTTGAACCCATAAAATTCCTGGAATCGTTTAAATTCACTTCACCAATCCTGCAAGTGTTCGCCTCTACCACGAAACAATCATCTGGAACTCTAGCGGCAACCCACAGGTGCCCCCGAAACTCTTCGTAAAGCCAAACCTCGTTTGGGTCACCAACAATATAGTTGTCCGTTCGAGCACCATACCGATCGGTAAGCTCACCGATCATCTTGATGCCTTCACGAGCGGTCTTGCAACGTTCCAGAACCAAGGTCATACGGTAATCGCCAATAGACGTACGCATTCTTGGGCAGACCGCTTCGGCTCTCTTGCTGAGTACGCCGCCTGAAGAAGCTCCCGCACAGACCTGAAACTCGTTAATGCCTCCCTGCGCTGTATGCATGTCTTCGTCTTCAACAACTGACATCACCCCCAGGTATGCGTAAGTCTCCCGAACCTGAACTATCTCAATGCCTTCTGACAGGCCAAATCTCAACTTCTCGTCAGACCCATGCATCTTTCTTGGCACCGCCAAGACCTGTTGCGCGTAATCTCCAAGACCGTCCTGGCTACGTGCAACCATCACGGAACCATCTACAGTCGCAGCCTTTCCGGCCGCGATCATATAGCATCCCTTTTCCAACAATTGCTGTTGCACCACCATAAGTTCGATATAGCATCTTAACTACTTTATCGTTAACCTTCTCTTACTTCAACTGGTCCTCAAATTCCTCAGCTTAGACTTTGGGAAAATGCAAATCTACGCGATGCAATTTTAGCCGGACACAAGGTCGCGCATTACAGTAACCAGAACTGCATCAGTTCTGAGTGGAGCTGGATTGACAGAGAGCCCCTTCGCCCCCCCCCAACAAGTGGTGCGTGAGATTTCGAGCCCACAACAAAGCAAAAATGTATCCAGGCGCTATTCTATAATCGTATGAGATTTGTGACCTAGGCCGAGTCGTGGGAACCATGTCTGAATGGTGGTTCTCGGCGGCCGCACCAACCAACCCCAAAAAAAACTACGGCATGAGCTAACGCTGGGAGAGGGATTACGTTGCCTGAGGGTTACGGGTTGGAAGACGCTCATGGAATAAGAAACAATGAAGGTCAACTCGGAGGGTAGGGCCGGATACCGAAAAGCGCACCGATCATAGTCGCGTCAACCATCCCACTACCAGTCTGGATGGGTCGGGCGTTCTAGGCGAGGAGGCCTCGGAGAGTTAGAGAAACGAGATTAACGAGATTGCATTGAGTTGGGTTTGAGTACTTGGCAGACCAGGTTGATTTAGTGAAAGATGGAACAATTGCGTTTCTATCCACAAGCGGCCTCTTACTTACCCTCATCCTAGCTCTAATTGCTCCACATGTGACTCAGGGCCCAATGAGCACAGATCTTGGACTAGCCGCCTTACTCCTTATCGGTACCAGTTTCTTCGCTTCAATTGTTCTTGCCGCTTTGGTCCATTCTCCAAAGAAACTATCAAGCGGGGCTAGAATCTTCTTTTACTTAGAGGTAGTCTTGTTCTTTTTCGCCTTGATCTGGCTTGTCGAAGCTATCAACGCAATTATGCCATCCTTTCCTTGATGATGATGCAGACGCAGAGCACCGTCAGCCTATTCACCTCAAAGCTGTTAAATCGACCAGAGCAACACCAAGTCGTGTTGATTTGGTTGGCTAGTACGAAGCAGATTGGTTGCGCTGAAAGGGGTTGTACGGAAACACTCACAGTTTCTTCCCCCGATGACACTTATACCGAAATCTCCATTACAGAACCAGAAGGCGAGTCAATAGAACGCGAATACGAATGTGAATCAGGACACACAACCAGGGTTTACTGGTATCCCAAAGCTGAGTTTGAAGGCTCAGGTGAGACAGCTGGGCCAACTGAGGACTGGCCAATGGAAAACCCTGGACAGGGTGGCTGATGCCATGATACTGAGGCAGTCTCATGAAAGCGATTAGCGACAAGGACCTCAATTTTCTCCTTAACCTCTCAAAGCGATTCAACGACGAAGCAGTCTACTGCAAAAAGAACGGCCAAATCCTAGCGAGCTGCGTAATGTACGCCGCAGAAATGGAGGCCAGCATTCTAGCGATGGCTTTAGTGCATCAGAGCGAAGTCATCGGTAGCAAAACCTACCAGCAAGAGAGTAGGCGTCACCCTGATCTCCTAGAGTGGCAACTCAAACCACTCTTAGACCTCTCACGAGAACTCAATTGGATACCATCATCCTTGCCAGTCGGCCAGATTGCGCGAACATCCGGCATCGACCCTGATGACGCGTTGAAGCGTGGCGACGTAGGCTACTTCGCGGACGTTGTCAGAGAGGTAAGAGACATGGTTCATCCGGGCAGATATGTGCGACTCTGGTCTGGGGTCCCGCTTACGAACGAATATGTTAAGACAGTAGAAGAAACGGTCGCCCTTGTCATCAAGATCCTAGATAACAAGGTTCATGAGTCAATCAAAAAGAGGTCGGCATATCAGGAAATGATTCGCAGGAAAAGTAAAGTAAAGCGAGCATCTTAACCAAGTATTCCAAGCCACTAGAACGCCTCATTTCTCACGTCATAACTAGGCTACATAGGAAACTGGCAATTAATGCCAATTTTCTTGCTCAAAACACAGGCTCCCTGAGCACACTTCATTTCTTGTAAGAGCAGTGGAAGCAAATCCCAGCCTCTTGCAGATTGCAGTTTCTCCAAAGTCTTCCTGTACAATTTGAATGGCGGTTCCTTGCGGACGTGTTGGCGTAGCGTGTAAAGTGTGCTCTTGTCAATGCCTGCTTTATTCGTTTCCTCTGAGGTTAGGGCTTTTGATTACGATTGTCGCAACCGCCGCTGTCGAATCTTTTTGCTGCGTTTCAGGAACACGCAATAATCGTATATAATCGAGCGAAGAACCCAACTCAGAAGTCGGACTGGTGCTTGGTTGATGGTTAATCAGTTTCCCTTGGAATCTCTTCTTTCTGCGAGGCGTGTTCTTTCTCCGCAGCTCGTCGATGATTACCTGTACTTCTTGAGCGATGCTAGCGGCGTGATCAGTCTGTACAGGATGAGTAGGGGCGGGAGTATGCCTGAGCCGTTGCTCCCTTCGACCGTTGCTCTTCAGAATCCGCATCTGATGATTGGAGAATCTTTCGTTGTCTTTCCGGACCTGAGTAAGGTGCTGGTTATGATTGACAATAATGGTGACGAGAATTATCAGCCATGTTTCGTGCCCTTGGAGGGCGGGATTCCGGAATCCATCTTCGGCGACAAGTATCAGAAGCAGCAGTTGGCTTGCATCCATTACGACCGAGCCAAGAACATAGTCTACTTCTACAGAGATGACAGGAAGACTCCGAACATCGAATGCCTCAGAACAAATCTCGAAGATCTCGAGGAGCTTTCACTTGGGACGAGTATCTATGGAAATTACTGTGCCGGATCCAGCAAGGATCACTCGAAAGTAATTCTGATAGACGGCTATACCGCCGCCGACAATGTTCTCTATCTCTGGACCAATAAGGCGAGGAACCGTGAATTACTCTTCGGCGTGCCCCTAGACAAGCGAGAACAGAACAAGCAATATCCTCCCTCGGGCATTGTTAGAAGCAACTTCACTCAAGACGAGCGCGGCATTCTCGTGAGAACAACCCTAGTAAGCGACGAGGGGTCGCTGGCGTACATACCCTTCGACAACCCATCCCAACTCACACCTGTACAAGTACGGGGGATCAAACACCAAGGTTCGGGGGAACTTGAGGATGTGCGTAGGCATGAGGACAAGTATCTCCTGCAGTACAATATTGATGGTTGCGCCTGGATCTATGAGGGAAAGTTCAGCAACGCCAAGAAACCTCGTTTCACGATCGACCGAACACTAGTTGGAAAACCTCCGGTTTCAGACGGCGTCGTCATGGGGATCGAGCCTTGGGTTTACACGTCACGAAGGAAACGTGAGGCTGGCTATGCTTTCTCCTTCACCACAGCAACAAAGCCATCACAGCTCTATCTCTACAAGTCACAAGCACCGAAAGCGAAACAGTATGGCGTGCTGTCTGCTGAGCGTCTGCTAGGAATTCCGAATAAATACCTCAGCCAGGGCGAGGACGCGAGCTACAAGAGTTTTGACGGACTTCAAATCAGCGCCCGCCTCTACTTACCATCGAAAGCGCTAGACTTACCGAAACCTTACCCTCTTGTGCTCTACGCGCACGGTGGGCCGCAGAGCCAGGAGAAGCCCGACTTTACTTGGTTTTCGATGCCACTCATTCAGCATTTGACGTTGAATGGTTTCGCGGTATTCGTTCCAAACGTGAGGGGTAGCTCGGGTTACGGTTTGAAGTTCATGAAAATGGTGGACCATGACTGGGGCGGCAAGGATGCATTGGATCAGATCGAAGGAGTGAAAATGCTCGAAAAGGATCCACGCATTGACTCGTCCAAACGCGCCGTCATTGGGAGGTCGTACGGTGGGTATATGACATTGACCTTGGTGTCGAGATTTCCCGACCTCTGGAAAGCGGGCGTAGATATGTTCGGCCCGTATAATTTGATCACCTTCATAGAGCGCCTGCCCGAGACCTGACAAACCTCCTTCCACCTCTCCGTCGGCCACCCCGAGAAGGATAAGGAGTTCCTCCTAGAACGATCGCCCTACACTTACATCGACCAGGTGAAGTGCCCAATGCTTATGATTCAAGGCCGAAACGACCCGAGGGTCGTAGAACGAGAAACCGCGGACGTAGTTGAGAGGTTGCGATCACGCGGGGTACCCGTGGATTACTTGGTGTTCGAGGATGATGGGCATGACGTGATCAAACTCAAGAACAGGATAACCTGCTACAGCAAAATAACCAGCTTCTTCACCCAACACCTCAAAGCCCAACCGTAGACGATTGCTCAGTTGCACACTTTTGTTCAGTAGCAGCCCTCGTTCATTTCGTAAGCTGATAGTTATGTTTGTACGTACACATCAATGGAAAATCTGATATACGCGGTAATCGCGCCGTAATGTTGTGGTCAAGAATTTGGCACAAGCCGTGCTTCGCACACACAAGATGTTCATTGACGGCGAATGGGTTTCTGCTCAAACTGGCGAGACCAACACTGTCATCAACCCGGCGACAACCGAGGCCATTGCGAATGTTCCGAAGGGGGGACCAGAGGACGCGAAGAGGGCTGCGGACGCCGCGCGTGATGCGTTCGACAAGGGCCGATGGCCCCGGATGTCACCCGGTGAACGTGCGGGCGTAATTTTCCGGTTAGCGGACCTCATCGAACAGAACATCGATCAATTGGCACTTCTAGAAACAACAAATCAAGGGAAGACGCTGAAGCTGAGCAGGGACAGTGACTTCCCATTCGCAGTCGACAATCTTCGGTTCTTCGCCGGAGCAGCAAGATGCTTGGAAGGACGAGCAAGTGGCGAATACAATGGTGTCGCGACAAGTATCATACGACGTGAACCAAAAGGCGTGGTAGTCGCAATCACGCCGTGGAATTACCCATTCCTGATGCTTGCGTGGAAAGCAATTCCACCACTCGCCGTAGGTAACACGGTCGTAATAAAACCGGCAAGCGTAACCCCTCTGACGACCCTTGAGTTCGCTAAACTCACTGAAAAAGCGGGTATGCCAAAAGGCGTTGTCAATGTGCTAACCGGCCCCGGAGCAACGATGGGTGAAGCACTGGTAACACACCCAGGTGTTGACTTGGTCGGATTAACAGGAGATACGATGACTGGACGGCGCATCATGGAGCTTGCATCCCGCACGGTGAAGAAAGTCCAACTGGAGTTGGGCGGGAAGGCACCTTACGTTGTCTTCGACGACGCGAACCTTGACGCTGCGGCCGAAGGGGCCATGTATGGCTACGTGAACGCAGGACAGGATTGCACAGCGGTTACGAGGTTGTATGTGCAAGAAGGAGTTTACGAGAAATTCGTGAACATGGTAGTTGAACGGATAAAGAAGATCAAGCTAGGCGACCCGAAGAGCCGAGAGACCGATATGGGCCCCTTGGTTTCTCAGGCGCAGAGGCTTAAGGTCGAAGAGATGGTTGCGAGCGGACTGAAAGAAGGAGCAAAACTCCTGATCGGTGGAAAGAGGCCGAACATGCCCAATC
Source organism: Bathyarchaeia archaeon (assembly GCA_049521055.1). GTDB lineage: Archaea > Thermoproteota > Bathyarchaeia > 40CM-2-53-6 > 40CM-2-53-6 > FEN-987. The sequence continues at coordinate 9,632 of JBEKPE010000026.1, read as the reverse complement.
CGCTTAGCAAAGGCTTCTACTATGAACCAACGCTTTTCAGTGACGCTAAGCAAGACATGAGGATCGTTCAACAGGAAATATTCGGCCCCGTGCTAACCGCACTCCCGTTCAAAACTGTTGATGAAGCGATCGAGAAATCAAACGACGTGATTTATGGGCTTTCTAGCTCCGTTTGGACCAAGGACATCTTCAAAGCCATGAAAGTCGCGGGAGCGCTTCGCTATGGATGCGTCTGGGTAAACGAACACGGCCCACTCGTAAGCGAAATGCCACACGGCGGATACAAGCAGAGCGGGTTCGGCAAAGACTTGAGCATGTACACGTTCGACGACTACACGGAGATCAAGCACGTCTACATAGACTTGCTGAATGAAAACAGGAAACCGTGGCACTACCAACTCTACGGCTCACAATAGGACACAAAACGAACCATACCTAACATATGCACCTTCACTAACTAACGACGGTTTGAATACTGGCTACTCTGCGTCGAGTAGGACACCATGAGTAGTGCTGGCTTCATCCGTGGATGTTTTGCTCTACAATCCTTACCTTTGGTTTGTACCTTGAGCTTCCTCTGAGCACTGAAGGTAAAATCGCAGTAACGTTGACTATTGCGAGCCAGAAATACGCGCTGCTGAGTCCTCTCATGAAGAGGAGTTTGTCCGAGGCCGTTATCGAAAGCGGGTTTATCGCCGATACTATCTGAGTTATCAATTGATAGGGAACAACCGACGTCATTATGAGCACAGCAGCATTGAGGCTAATCACATAACCAACCTGAAAGAAGGTTGCTCTAAAGGCGGATGCGATTCCCCTCCGTTTCTCAGGCACAGAACTCATTATCGAACTCATGTTTGGCGAAACGAACAACCCCATGCCTGCCCCAACAAGTATCATGTAAACAATCACGATCGATATTGGGCTGGCAATCGTGACGGTGGAGAAAAGATACAGAGCCACGCTCGAAAGGGTAAGTCCGGAAGTTGTGAACGGAAGGTGCCCGAACTTATCAGATAATCTTCCACTTAACGGCCCGCAAATAAGAAACGCTATGTCAAAAGGGATGATTCCCACTCCAGCCGCCAGAGGACTCATGTCAAGAATCAGCTGGAGGTAAAGGCTGAGCAGCAGGAGAAAAGCTCCCCAGGCTATTGCGTTCAGCAATTGAGCGGTCACCCCTCCAGTGAATTCCCGTATCCTCAACAAACCCAAATCGAGCAGCGGATGCTTCGCCCTCATCTCCTGCACAATGAAGATTGCAAGAGTCACTACGCTAACGGCCAACAGCCCGTAGACCACAGCCGCTTCAGACAATCCATACGCATCATAAGTCAGCGCAAGCACCAACGTCGTAATAGAAATTGAAAAAGTTGCGAACCCGAACCAATCCACCCCGGTCTTCTTCTCCACCTTAGCTATTTCCTTCAGCCTATGATGCGCCCAGAACGTTCCGAAGATTCCGATGGGAATGTTCACGTAGAAGAGCGCTCTCCAATCAAAGAAGGAGAGAATCAATCCACTCAAAGTCAACCCAGCCATAGCGCCAAACCGAAAAGCAATTTGATTGATTCCAAGGGAGAATCCGAGCTCTTTTCTAGGAGTCGCGTCAACAATCATTGCCACGCTGTTTATGAACAGCATCGCAACCCCAAGCCCTTGCAATCCCCTCCACAGAATGAACTGGTTGGGGTTCTGAGCGAGACTCGTAAGGGCGGAACCGATAGTGAAGATCGCGAACCCAGTCGTGTAGATTCTTACTCGCCCCACCATATCCGTCATTCTTCCGATGAGAAGCAGCACAATGGTTCCGACGAGGACGTAGGACTGCGTGAACCAGATGGCTTGCTCGATATCTGCGTGAAGTGCCGCCGCAACCTGCGGAATACCAATGATAACAATTCGTGAGTCGATACCGTCCATCAACACGCCGACGGTAGTGACCGTAAGCACGACCCACTTGTATTTCATCAATGTCCAACCGTTTTTCGTACACTAGAGTATGAAATCGAATTCTTTTGAAGCGTTTCAGAATGCCCGGCCCTGCCTACGACCAGGTTTTCTTATTTAACCTGCCTCGAAATTCTCAAATAAAATTCAACACTACGTTGAGATCGGTCTTTGAGCTCATATTAATATGAGAGAAGTCTATTCTGTGCGCAGAATTATTGCGCCGAGCATTCCGAGACCTCCGATGCATCCTATCGCGGCAAATCCTAACAGGAAATTCCCGGTTGCATCTAGGATATACCCCACAACTATCGGCGAGACAAAACTCCCTATGTTGCTCAACATGTTGAAGACACCAAAGGTCATTCCAGCTACTGAACGACCCTGCTTCGATGCGTAGGGAATTAAGCTAAAATCAGCTGCAAAGTACAACATGCCCGCGAAACCAAGGCCTGAAATCCACATCGCGGCAATCAAACCTGAATTTGAGGTACCCAATAGCACAGCAAAAACCGTCATCAGAATCATGGACAAGGCGATCGTCTGACGTTTTCCAAGCCATTTATTCGCGATGCCTCCCGCATAGGAACCCAACATGGTGGCTACACCGATAGACCCCAGAACGGCTCCAGCATACTCATCGGAGAGATGCAAAATCGAAGTGAGAAAGGCTGGCGTCCACGCAAAGATGCCCACTACTATTGCAAGAGAGGCTAAATTGGGAAGAACTAGAGCAAACATGTTGCGCGTAAATAGCCCTCTGACATCAACCTTCACGTCCACCGAAGACTCAATCGGAGAAGACCATCGAGCAGGAAAGATGGCTACCGCCATCACGAGAAGAGAAAACAGGGCGGTGAAGATAAGGGGAGGCCTCCAGTTGCCTGCCAAAATTAGTAAGGGCAAAAACGCCGAAGAAACGATCTGAGATATGCCATACCCTAACCCAAAAACGCTCATTGCTGAATCAATCTCGTTCTCCGAGAACCAGGATGACAGGACGCGAACCGCAGAAGGAAACGTCACGCCGCAGGCACCACCAGCAAGAGCTCTGAAAACGAGTGCCATCACAAAATTGTTCCCTATGATGAAGACGAAAGGAGACAAGCCAACCACTGCCGCGAAAATCGGGAGAGTCCTCGATCCGCCGAATCGATCAGCCAAATACCCGCCAGGCATCTGCATCAAGGCGAAGGCGAGCGCGAAAACCGACGTAATAGATCCAGACTCAGTGTGAGAGAGATTGAGATCAAGTATGACGTATCGGGATATTGGCGGATAACCAAACAGAACCAGACCAAACATAACAAAAGACAGAACGGCAATCATCAAAACAAAATGCTTACGCTGCATCCGTTACACGAAGAATTAACTGAACACTTTCCTATAATTATTCTCCAACACCTCCTCCCAAAAAAATCGGTTAAGTCTCGCAAAGCTTAGTGGGCCGTCTAGCGGGGTATGGTAACATTGTTACGATAACTAAGAGCGGCTACGGCCTCGTTCTTGGTATGGACCGAACTGAGAATATCGTAGCCGAACGGGTCATAGGCATACATGTTAGTCGAACCCGAATATGGAATATATCAAACACCCAAAGCCGAGTATGACCATCGCAGATTCCACAATATCTACATCAACAAGCTGAAAACCGAGGAACTCGAACAGTATGCCTGCCGCGACTGACCCTGCGGTAATCAATGCGAAACCCAGTGCCAGGAAGACCATATCCTTCCGTCGACTCTTACGATACCCCTTGATTGCCAAATAGATGAGGACGGCCCCAAGTAGAACTATAAGGAGTTTCAGAAAGCGCAGTATGTAGATATCCTGCAACCTCACCTGGCCTCCCTGAGTGCAAAGAATCGTCTCACGAACTTCTCGTCCGCCTCAAGGCCAGCTGTCACATCTACATTTAGCGTTCCCTCATGAAATTGAACGCTGGCCCTTCTTATCGTGAACTTCACAACTTCGAATTTCTTGCCATCCGGGGTAAGTACGATGCGCTCAACTTTCAACAATCCGAATTCCTTCAGCTCCTTGATTTTTCCATATGCTGACGTTATCGGAATCTTTTGCTCGCGCGTGATGTCTATCATTGATTTGGGACCGAGCATCGTCGCCGTCAGTATTAATCTTGAATGGTCATCCAGCAAGGCTCGCATTACAGCCTTTTTTCGATCATCTTCGTCGATTTGCATTTCAATCGCTGGTTTCCAAACTTGGAATTAGACTACATCGTTATACGTTGTCTTGATATTGTTCGGTGGAGCGCGCTAGATCTCTGACGTAATCCGGAGGGTTGAGAATTGGAGAGACGAAGTTTCCTGCGATGGGCAATTGGTTCCGTAGTTGTCGGAGGAGCTGCTCTCACTACCGTTAACTTGATTAGTTTTCTTCAACGGCCTGCACTTGTCACCGTCAAAGTCATCTACTTTCAGATGCAGCAGTTTGTTAACGTAAGCGATGAATATTTTGATCTGCCGGAACCTGCTTCACTTCGTAACCTATTGAGTACCATTGTGCAGAAGCACTCTTCGCTGTCGCCACAGATGATGGCTGCCATGCTGATAATGGTAAATAACGCACCTGTTACGGGGCTAGATTCAGCTTTGAACGACGGAGATGTGATTGATTTCGTACCACTCGTTGCTGGAGGCTAGTGCCCCCGGATTTGCCGAATGTCGCTTCATAAGTTGCATTTCCGCAAATTTTTCTACGCACGAAACACGGGTTCGTTCGCACTTCGACGGATGTTGCAAAAAATTGCAGGTTCACACCGTCAGACCGTGAAGGGCTAGTCTACAGGTAAGAGCCCGGAACTGGTCCGCCGTCAACCCAGCGGTCTGGACTCGATGACGAAAGCATAACTTGCACCCTGTACATCGATCTTCAGGATGTGTGGGGACCCAGTGTTGAAAGTGGCGACGCCGAGGTACAAAGTTGCGATGCCTCCGGGTAAAATGGTGGGCGTCGTGGGACCTTCTGTGTTCATGTTCCACTGGTTAGGCACTGGGAAGATAATGTCGTTGGCGCTTATGGCAGGCCCTGGCAGAGGCATGATCGTGGGGTCATTAGGCGCCCCTACAAAACCCTCCGTCAGCCTTTTTCCGTCGTAGAACACACCCGTTATCGTCAGCGGCTTGCTGCCGGCGTTGTACAGTGTTACCGAGGCTTGGATTTGATCCCTGTTGTAGTTGTAATCGACTAGGCATAACGTTTGAGGGCAGAAATCAACTTCATTGGACATCTTTCGTTGCTGAAGCCACGGGCCCAAGACGAAGGCTTGTGTAAACAGCATCATTACGACCAGAACGACGATTGGTGTGAGTACGAGATACTTCCTATTCCTCGCGGAGAAAATGTTCGATTTCATATCTCTAGCTTTCTCCATTCTTCTTAGAGTTATGCTTCTTTATTTTCAAGACTAAGCTTACAACGTATGCGAAGGTTGACCAAACGCAGAGGATGACGATCAACACGATCGCAACTAGGGCTGCATTGACTTCGGTAGGGACACCGACCAGTCTGGGGTCGAAAAAGGAACCTTCCCCGCCGGGTGGATTGTTGATCCCACCACCAACGGAAACGAAGCCTGTGCCTATGCCTGAGTTCGATGGAGCGAAGGATGCGGTTGCATTTCCGCTCAGGTAGATGCCGCTTCCGGGGAAGTACGCTGCAACCGTCATGTTGCGAAGTGAAGGTAACGGGTAGGTAAAGTGAGCCACACCATTTGTGTCAGTCACGTTGTTGCCGATTTCCATCATGCCAAAGTCGGTACTCACATAGAAGCTGATGATAAGGCCGGTTATCGGGTTTCCTGCTTTGTCAGTCACATGTGCTATGATGTTGAGTACAGAGCCATTTAGAGCAAGTGAGAGGCCATTTCGTAACGATAACGTCGTTCCTATTGTTACCCCGGGTGATGGTTTGACGAGCAGCCAAGCGTTTTGAAGGTTCTCCATTCCCACGCATGGAATAATGCAATGGATTTGGAAACTCCCTATCTGTCCGGCTACGAACTGAATTTTCGAAATCGGATTGGCCTGGTCGATTACTGAAGTCCGAATGTTGTAGCCTTCGACTGCTAACTGGTGAGCCGTATTGATTGTCGGGTCGCTGTACACGAACGTTATGTCAACCTGGTCTCCCTGGGGAACATTTAGATTGAGGGTGTTGGATGAACCGTTGAATCCGCGGCTACTAACGAGCACGGTGAATACTTCAACCCCGGAACCTTCCCCCGTCGTTTGATTGGTGATTATCGCCATTGATCCGGCATGGGGGACGATTCCGGTGGCGTAACAAGAAATTGTAGAAAATCCCATGGCAATTAATGCGATCACAAGGAGAACAAGTACGCGAGCGAAGTTTCTGATCATTGTTAGATTGGCTCCATCGACTCAGCTATCTGCCTGAGTTGTTCGACTGGAAGGTTCGCGAGCATGACGAAGTGTACTCCGCCCTGCCACCATTGAAGTTGGGCGGGCTCGTCTCTGTTGTCGAATTCCGCGCCACTAGATTCCCTTGCGAAACCACTGTTCAAGTTGACCTTGACTGGCTTGAACTCATTCGGTAGATGGGTTGGTGGGGAATCAATCTTAGGATCAGCCATCTCTAGAATTGCAAAGCCAACGGCAGGTGCGTACATAGAGATCGCCGGAACGGTTGGATTAACGTAAAGCAATGTGACCAAATCCCCATCGTTTCCGACCCTTACGTCGTCGAGTCTGCTTCCCCTCGGCATTGTCCCTGGTTTTTCCACCTGAAACGTAGCCATCGATCTGACGTCGTCTAGGGAAACGCTTTCGCCAAGGTTCGAAATCGGAACGGTGAGCTCACTTGGGCTCTCCTTCATGCCGCGAACCGCAGCTGTTGCAATGCTAGGCGAAATGGAGCCAAGCGCGAATCCTGCTACCATCATGGCACCATAGCTCAGGAATCGCCGGCGAGAGCCAGAAACAGAACCACTTCCAGTAACCATTGTTCTTGTAGGTGCAGAGAGGATTTTGGTGGACAGTTTCCCGTGAGTTGACTGGTCGCTCTGATCGACATTCTCCCAGATTGAGACTATGGGAAAGGTTCTGGTGAATAGTAGATAGACAAGTGTGAAACCTGCGAATGAGGCTGCCGTGGTTGAGATTTCTACCCAAGTGGGCGAATATAATCCCCAAGCGTATGGTAGCTGTGGCAATGCGAGGCTTGGGACGACGATGTTGAATCGCTCCAACCACATCCCAATATCAACAAGAAGCGCAGCCACTAAGTAACCTGTAATTGTCCTAGTCTTGGGTACTGCCAAAATGATGGCGGGCAGAATCAATCCAGCTATTATCTGGAACCAGAATCTGGGCCAGTACATTCCCCAGAGAAGACTGCTTAGCCATTGTCCTTCCAAAGTGGTTTGGCCTAAGATCTTGTACCCTGGAACCATGTACTCGTTAATCGTGAAGTATATCAGCACAATGTCAAGCGCTAGGAGAAGTGTCGCCATGTAATCGAAATGCTTACGCGTAATGAACTCATCAAGATGGTAGAACTTAGTCAACACTGCCATTACCAGCAGGACCGTAGCAACTCCCGACAGGAGTGCCCCGGCAACAAAGTAAGGTCCGAATATTGTGCTGTCCCAACCTGTCCTAAGCTGCATTGCAAAATCCCATGATACGACAGTATGAACTGAGATTGCGATTGGTATGATGAGGATCGTTATGATTCCGATGGCTCTCTCCAAATATTTCAGTTCATATTCTGAGCCTGTCCAACCGAGTGAGAGGACAGAGTATATCCATCGCCTGAACCTTGAGGCGCTTTTCAGTCTGTCCCTGCACTTCGCGATGTCGGGGATCAGCGGTAGGTAAAGGAAAAGTGTGCTGCCTATCATGTAGGTTCCTATGCAAAGCAAATCCCACACGAGCGGCGACTGTAGCTTCGGGTAAATGAGTAGATTAGTCCAACGATCAGGCCTTCCCAAGTGAGCAATGGGCCACGTAACCGCCGCGAGCAGAGACGCAAAAGTCACGACTTCAGCAAGCCTTGTGATTGGTTTTCTCCAATCGGCGCTGGTCAGTCGAAGTATGGCGGACATCAACGCGCCGACGTGGCTTATGCCTATGAAAAATACGAAGTTTGTGATGTATACGCCCCACATCACTTCGCTTCTAACGCCTAGTACGCCGATACCGCTTGTAACCTGGACGGCATAGGCGTATACTCCCCAGCAACATATGGCGAGGAGCACGGAAACTAACAGGTAATAGCCATTTGCATGGCGGGCGAGTGGTTCTAAGAGCTTGTCGGTCTTGTTTTTTGCCTGCTGCATTAGGTGGAGCCTCCTTGGGGCGGAAGGTAGAGTACTCGCGGGTCCGTCCCAAGGTCCTCTTTCAGTCGGTATGCTCCCCTATCTTTGATCATCTGGGACAGGCTAACCACCTCCTCGCCGTCGCTTACCGCGTCCTGTGCAGCGTCTCCAAACCATAACACCTTCATTCCAGCTTTCGCGCAAGCTTCTACGCACGCAGGAACCTTACCGACCACGACACGGTGCCTGCACCAAATGCACTTCTCCACAACACCTCTCCGATGAGGGATGTTGTAGTCGGGTGAGTAGGGTATGCTCTGCTCTTCTTCAGAAACGGGAGGATCGAACCAGTTGAAGAATCGTCTTTCATACGGGCAGGCGCCTATACAGATTCTGGTTCCCACGCAGCGAAGCTGGTCGACCATCACAATGCCATCTTCACTGTAGTAATTGGCCCCCACAGGGCACACCTTTACACAGGGCGCATTCTGACAGTTCTGGCACGGAACAGGCATGAAGAAAGCCCGTTGATCCGAACCTACGGTGCCGAAGACTTGGATCCATGGTTGGTAGCCTTCATATTCTGGTTCGCCCCAAGCCGGCGGAACGCGCATCTCAACTGTGCAGGCTTCTGTACATTTCTTACATCCATCACATTTCCCCAGATCGATTACCCAAATCCATTTCTTGACGTTTGGATCCTGGGCGCTAGTAAGTTGGGTGGTTTCTGAAGCGGTTAGGGGTTGAAGGTTTTGCATTATGCTAACAAACGCTGCTCCTCCAGCGGCTGAACCCGCAATCGTTAGGAATTGACGCCTAGACAGTCCCATCTGGAGGCACCAACCGCAGTTACGTGACCGTTATGTAACCTAGCATGTAGCCCGGTAGTCCCATACCCGCACCGCACGGTGTAAGACACAGGTAGGAGTAGACACCAGGCGTGCTGAAGGTGTAAGTGAACACGATCATCGTGTCCGGCGGTATGGGGATGTTCACTTGCAGATTGGGGACGCTAAACGTGTGACTGATGGCCATGTTGGAAATTGTCTGACCCTGGGTGTACTGTAGGGCCACTTGACCGGAATTGGTATCGTTGTAGATTGTGAAGGGAACTGAGACTTGGCCGGTGAAGTTCTGTAGCACCGCAGTATCTATGTTGCTGATCACGAATTTGATGGGTACACCGTGCGTCACGGTTATGTTATTGTTCGGCGCGGTCCCCGTAGTAGATGACGCATTTGGCGCGTTGCCACTGAAGGATCCGGGCAAAACAAAAGCGTCATAAGTGGACCCACCGAAATCGGGAACGACGTACAAGTAAACTACGTTCGATTGCGTGGTCGGACTGCTCTGAGAAGTCATGAGAGACGATACGATTCCT